>JALYHX010000140.1 GCA_030776305.1 Myxococcota bacterium | reverse complement strand
CGATTGCCCGCCGGCCGCCGACAAGACGCAGCAACATTGCGTGCCCGACGCACTGGGCAATGGGTTCTGTTCTCCGCAGTGTGCGACGAACTCGAACTGCCCATTCGACGCCACATGCCATGCGCTGTCGTGGGGCATCTGCGCGCAGAAGATCTGCAAGACCGACGCCGACTGCCGCGCTTTCGCTTCGGCGGAGACTTGCATCGCCGGCGCTTGCCGCGGCTCGTGCACGGCCGACGCGGATTGTCCGCCGTCGAACGGCGTACGACAGCACTGTTCGGGAGGGTCGTGTGTCGCGCAAGCGTGCGCCAGCGACGATGACTGTTCCCCGGCCCGCGGCATCTTTCAACACTGCAACGCCGGCGCGTGCACCCCGGAGTGTGCGGCCGACGCCGATTGCAATGCCACGGTGGGCGACCAGAGTTGCGTGCCGCTTTCGGTGTGCACACCGCGGGCGGGCGTCTGCGTAGGGGACGGGACGTTCTGCGCCCCATGCGGTTCGGACTTTGATTGTCTCAACGGTTTCTGCCTGGCCGCACCGTACTCGACGGAGCGTTTCTGTAGCCAGGCGATGCAGGGCGGCGCAAAGTGCGCGAGCGGGGGGCCTCCTTCGGGGAGCTGCCCGACGCACCCGAGCGGGTCGAATTACAAGGCGATCGCGTGCACGACGACTTCGGACGACTTTGCACCGGCGAACACGTGTATCGCCGAAGTGACGTTCGGAACGATCATGGGCATGGCGCAATACGTACCGGGGTGTTGGACGCTGAATCGGTAGATCGCGTAGTCCCTCGGGACGAAGCGATCTCTTCGGCGCGCAGAGACCGACAGGTGCGCACCTTCGAGCATGGTCGGGGACGCACAGCACGTGACGGAAGCTGGCTCTCTTGAGTGCCGCGGTCGTAAGATTGCATCACGACGGATATTCCCACGTCGATCGAGTGTCGGGGTGTGCCCGGGGAAGCACCTCGATTCCCTGAAGGAGAGCTTCTCATGACCAATCGCAACGGGTTCAAGTATGTGCCGGGGCTTGTGCTTGCGACGGCTGTCGTGGCCGCAGCACTGACGAGCGGGGGGTGCAGCGCCGCGAACACGCTCCAGCAGGCGGCTGGGGGGTGCGACGAATTCAACAATGGAGGCGTGGCGAGTTTGCAGATCGACGCCAAGACGAAGGCGTTCGTGCAGGCAAGCGCCGACCTCGTGGCGGTTACCAATTCGATGGAGGCGTCCGTGTTCAGCGCATGCGTTGCCATCGATACGGATCTCGGCGTCCCCGATACGTGGACCGCAAAGTCGGGTACGGACGACAAAGTCAACGAGGCGTGCAATCAGGCCCAGACGAAGATCAAAGCGATTCTGGCGGCGCAGGCGCAAGCGCAGGCCAGTTGCACGCTCGCGGTCACGGGCGGTGGATGCGTCGTCGACGTGAACGTCGAGGCAGATTGCACCGCGCGATGTAGCGGTGACGCAACTTGTACACCCCCTGACATCACGATCGCGTGCGAGCCCGCGCAGCTCAGCGGACAGTGCAGCGGCATGTGCCAGGCCAATGCAACGTGCGAAGGAACCGTTACGGCTATGGCCAATTGCCAAGGTTCTTGCGAGGCGGACTGCACGGGATCGTGTACGCCTCCGACGGGCGCGAAGGTTCACTGCGAAGGGACATGCGGCGGCACTTGCTACGGGACATGCACCGCGAATGGCGTCGCGACGCCGACGGGCTCCAGCGGCATGGCCAATTGCGCGGGGGCCTGCAGTGGTCAGTGCGACGCGCAGTGCACCTATACCGCGGCGAAGCCGGGGCACTGCGAAGGGTCGTGCAAAGGAACGTGCACGGGCAATTGCAAGATCGACGCGATGTCCACGGTCATGTGCAGTGGCGGTGCCACGTGCAAAGGCGGCTGCGACGTGAAGGTCACGCAGCCGAAGTGCGAGGGCAGCGTGACCCCGCCGATGTGCAGCGCGGACGTGAATTGCAAGGCGAGTTGTCAGGGTCACGCCGAAGCGACGGCTGTGTGCACGAAGCCGACCGCGACGTTCGAGTGTACGGGGAGTGCCACTGCCGACATTCAAAAGCTCGTCGCCACGCTGCAAATGAATATTCCCGCCTTGGTGGCCGCGGTCCAGACGCAGGGTCCGCTTGCGCTAAAGGCCGTGGGTCACGTCACTGACACGGGTGCGGCGGTCGTTCAGGCCGCGGGTAGCCTCGGCGTTAAGGCCATTGCATGCGCCACGACGGCGGCGTCGGCTTCGGCGAAAGCGTCGGTGAGCGTCAATATCTCGATCATGGCCAGTGCGAGCGTGAGCGGATCGTGTGGGGGTCCCACAACGGCGTCTTAGCGCTCGATGTCCAACGGCGCGCTCGGGAGCCGTGCCCCGGGCGTGCCGCGGATACGGCGAGGTCGGGGACGAAGCGCGATCGATCCTGGTATGCGTGCTGTATCCCTCTAGTCCTGTACCCCTCTAACCTCTTCTCCAATGACGCCGGACGGCGCACTTCATATTGCTTCCCGTCGCATCGACGATGGTCCCGCGCTGGTCGTGCGCGAACCGTGGTCGGGCGCCGAGATCGGCCGCGTGGTGCTCGCGGACGAGACGCGCGCCGAACAAGCGACTGTGGCGTGCGTGCAAGCGTTCGAGCGGCTTCGAGTGCGCACGAGCTATGAGCGCAAGGCCATCCTGGCAAGAATCGCGCACGAAGTCGACGCTCGGGAAGCAGCTTTCGCGGAGCTCATTGCCCGTGAGGCCGGCAAACCGATCACCATGGCCCGCGCTGAAGTGGCGCGCGCGGTGTCGACGTTCCAAATCGGCGCCGAAGAGGCGACGCGAATCCTCGGCGAGGTCATGCCGCTCGACATCACGTCGACCACCCGTGGCTACGTCGGTTCGTGGGTGCGCGTGCCGGCCGGGCCCGTCATCGCCCTCTCCCCATTCAACTTCCCGCTCAACCTCGTCGCACACAAGATCGCACCAGCGCTCGCGTGCGGCTGCTCCATCATCCTCAAGCCTGCCCCCCAGGCGCCGCTCACGTCCCTCCTGCTCGCCGAGTGCATCCGACAGGCGGGCGCGCCGGACGACGCCGTCCAGGTCGTGCCGTGTGATGTCGACGTTGCGGAGAAGCTCGTGCGAGACGACCGCTTTGCGACGCTCTCGTTCACCGGCAGCGCCAAGGTCGGCTGGCACCTCAAGTCGATTTCCGGCAAGAAGCGCGTCTTGCTCGAGCTCGGCGGGAATGCAGGGGCCCTCGTGCATGAGGATGCTGCCCTTGATCCCGCGCTCGGTCGACTGATTCCCGCGGCGTTCGGTTACGCCGGACAAGTGTGCATCAAAGTCCAACGGCTCTACGTGCATCGTCCGATCGCCGACGCGTTCGTTGCCAGTCTCGTCGAGCGCGGGCGGGACATCGAGCCAAGGTCGCCGCTCGATGCCAAAGCGATCTGCGGACCGATGATCGACGAGGCCAACGCGAGGCGCGTCGAACAATGGGTCGACGAGGCCGTGCACGCCGGCGCCCGCCTTCTGTGTGGAGGTCGACGCGAAGGCAATCGATACGTGCCCACCGTGCTCGAGTTCGATGACGATGGGCGGGGCCTCAAGGTCGTCGACGAAGAGGTGTTTGGCCCGGTGCTCACCGTGCACCGCTACGACACGTGGGACCAGGCGCTCGACATGGCGGACGCGACGCGTTACGGGCTGCAAGCCGGGATCTTTACCGATTCGCGCGCACGCATTGCCCAGGCGTTCGCCCGCCTTCACGTCGGTGGTCTCATCGTGAACGATGTGCCGACGTTCCGTGTCGACTCGATGCCCTACGGCGGGTCGCGCGATTCCGGGCTGGGTCGCGAAGGCGTGCGCTTCGCGATCGAAGAGATGACAGAGCGCAAGATTCTCGTCGTCCACGAGGGCGGGTAGAAGCCGCGCAAGGCCCGTTTGCCCAACCGCAATCGTGCACGGGGCAGTGGGGGCGGGGGGACGTGCTAGGTAGACAGACCCCATGGCCCCTGACAACACCACGCCCGCGCAGCCGGTGCGGACACTTCGTGGTCGATCCATCGGCCCCGATGATCCGGTTCCCGGCGTCAAGAATGTCCTGCTCGTGATGAGCGGCAAGGGGGGAGTCGGCAAGAGCACCGTGGCGACCAACGTGGCGATGGCCCTGTCGCGCGCAGGATATCGCGTGGGACTGCTCGACGCGGACATCTACGGGCCATCGATTCCAACGATGCTCGGCGTCGCCGGCCGTCCCGTCTCGCTCGACGGGAAGCGAATCGAGCCGCTCGCCCGCTTTGGCGTGAAACTCATGTCGATCGGTTTCTTGCTCGAGGACCCGAAGGCTGCCGTCATCTGGCGTGGACCGATGCTGCATGGTGCCCTCCAGCAATTCATGAAGGATGTCGCCTGGGGCGAGCTCGATTTCTTGGTGATGGATTTGCCGCCCGGGACCGGTGACGTGGCGCTCACGCTCTCGCAGAAAGTGAGGGCGACAGGTGCCCTGATGGTGACGACACCACAGGCGGTCGCGACCGACGACGTCTACAAGTCCGTCTCGATGTGCAAGAAGGTGAACATTCCGGTGCTGGGCATTGTCGAGAACATGAGCTGGTTCATCGACAGCGCCGGCGTACGCCACGAGCTATTCGGCAAAGGTGGCGGAGAGGCCGTTGCCGCATTCGCCGAAGCGCCCCTCCTCGGGCAAGTCCCCCTCGAGCCGTCCGTACGCGAGTGGGGGGACAAGGGGACTCCGGTGGTTCAGGCCGCCCCGGCGAGCGAGGCGGCGAAGGCGTTCGTCGTGGTCGCGGAACGGATCGTCGACCTGTGTGACCAAGCGCCTGACGAGGGCGCTGGTCTCACGATCGATCGCAGCGGTGGGAGCGGCGGCAAGAAGCGACTGCCGGTCACGCGCTGATCTTCGCGCGCCGCCGCTTGCGGCATGTCGCACGGCAGGTCGATCGCGGTGCTGCGCCAGAAACGGACTAGCACTCCTTCTCGCGTGGACATCACGGTTCCGGGTACCTACCCGTCCGCACATGCCACAACTGGCAGCACCATCCGGCCCAGCCCTAAGCTCATCCAAGGAGGTCTTATGGCAAAGATCGTTCTAGGGGTGTGGGCCGCGATCGTGATTGCAGTGGCCGCGTGCTCGGGCAGCGCGACGAACGGCAACTTCGGCGACGCCGGTGGCGGGCTCGGTTCGGTGACTGCAGAGCAGGCGTGCACTGACATGGCGAATACCGTTTGCACCGCGCTTCAGTCGTGCCTGCCCCTCTACACGCAGCTCTTGTACGGGGACATGACCACGTGCGCGGCCCGTACGAAAGTGACGTGTCCATCGACACTCGGAGCGAGCGGCACGGGGTTGACGCCGGCGGGCGTCGAGGCGTGCGCTTCGGCCATTGGCGCGACCAGCTGCACGGACCTGTTCGCGGGCAATACACCGAGCGCGTGTGTCACGCACGGCTCGCTCATCCAAGGCGCTGCCTGTGCCGACAACGCGCAGTGTGCCGGAGCGAACAGCTACTGCAACGTCGCGCCAGGTCAGACATGTGGCGTGTGCGGGACGCTCGCGGCCGCCGGTGGATCGTGCATCTTGAAGCGGGATTGCGGACCGGGTCTGGAGTGCGGCAAGGGGACCGGAGCATTGCAAACTTCCGCCGGAACATGCGTGGCCGCGGGCGCGGCCGGCGCGACCTGCGATGCGC
>JALYHX010000139.1 GCA_030776305.1 Myxococcota bacterium | reverse complement strand
GCCCGCGCCCGTGCCGTCCCAGCCGAGGGTCACGTCGATCGGCCCAGGCGACCTACGGCAGGTTGCCCCCGCGCCGATCGGAGTAGACGATCCTGAGCTGGTACCAATGGCCGCAGACGCTGCGGCGATCGAGGCTGCCGCGCCCTCGTCCGCCCCGGTGCTGTCGGCACAACGAAGTGCCGCTCCGCGTGCGGTCTCACCTCCAGTTATGGCGTCGGCCCCTTCGCAACGCGCGGCGTTGCCGGTCTTGCCGACGCGTGCACCGACTCCCGCCCCGAGGTCGAGCGCCCGAACAACGCGGGCGGACAAGAGTGAGGTGTTTTGAATAACGTGATCGGGACGTACACTTGGTTCCAACGCGCAAGAACCGGGCGGCTGTGCCTGGTGCTCGCTGGGATTGCCGCTCTCGGGTTGTCGCCAACGATCGTGCGCGCCGACGCCGGCACGGACGCAAAGGAATTGTTCGAGCGAGGGCGTGCGCAGCGAGTCAGTGGGAATTGCGCTGGCGCTGTGTCGTTTTTCCGAAATGCCTTTGCCTTGTATCCAGCCGGGCTGGGCAGCCTGCGCAATCTCGCTGAATGCGAGGAGGCGCTCGGCAAAATCGCGTCCGCGCGCCGAACGTGGCTCGAACTCAAGCGAGCGCTCGTCCACAACGACGATCTCAAGTACGCGGGCTGGGCGGAGGATGCAGAGCAAGCTGCCGCCGTGCTCGCGCCGCAAGTGGCGACGTTGACCATCGTCATGGAGAACGAGACGACCACGAGGGAAGCGGTGGACGTGACGCTCAACGGTGAGCCCTTCCCGCCAAGCCAACTCGGCACCGCGATCGAGCAAGACCCGGGACGCTACGTGATTCGAATCACGGGCAAACGTGGCACGCAGCGTGAGCAGGTCGTCGAACTCACCGCGAGAGAGGACCGGCGCGTCTCGCTGGAGCTGGTTGCGGGAGATTCACAGCGGACTGACGGCCCCCTGCACGGCGACGTGACACAACGCACGGCATCTTGGGTTGCGATGGGAGTCGGCGGGGCGGGTCTGATTGGCGCGGGGGTCGCTTGGCTTCTTTACCAATCGGCACTCGATGAGCTCGGTCGCGAATGTCCGAAGCAGGGCTCGGTCTTCGCATGTCCGGAATCGCAGAGGCTTGCAGTGCAATCGACTCTGGACCGAGGAAATACGGCGAGCACCGTGTTGAACGTCTTTGCGGCGATCGGTGCGGTGGGCGTTGCCAGCGGCCTTGTCTTGTTCGCGACCGCCCCGTCGCGCCCGACGACGGCCGATGCAGCGCTCGTGCTTTCGCCGACGGGCATGTCGGCCATTGGCAGTTTCTGAGCCGTCAGGGCTCTCCGCGTAGTCGAAGCCGCTGTCCCGCTCGCTGTCACCTCCGGAAGCGTGGCAACGAGTACGCGCCACGGATGACGCGGCGAACGGAGCCATCCGCGGCGCGCCTCCCCGCGGGGAGGGTTTCAAGCGTCGTTTTTTCGCTATCGCGCCTTGTCGACAGACGTCTTCAGCAGTTCCCACTCGCGGTCCACGTTCGCCTTCGCCTGATCCCAGAGAGTGGGGGTCGTCGCGTCAAGCGCTTGAAGGTCGCGGCCAAAAGCATCCCTCGCCGCGTGGACCTGCGGCAGGCGAGCCTGCAAGTCGACCTTGGTTTTGCCCGTCGCCGTCTTTGCATTGGCTTCAAGCTCAGCGATCTTCTTGTCCAGATCGCTCAGATCGTTCGCACGGCTGTGCCTGTAGTCCTCGCGGGTCTTCTCGAAGTCGACACGAGCCTTGGCAATGTCTTTTTCGGCCGTGGCTTGGGCATTTTGCGCCTTTTGAGCCGCCTCATTTCTCGCTTCCGCTGCCTGTTCGTTCGCCTGTTCCTCCTTCTGTCGCTCCGTCGCTCCTGGTTTTTCGCAGGCAACGATCGAAGCCGAAAGGATTGCCGTCCACGTCAGCAGTGCGATGTGACGAATCATGACAGTAACCTCCTGTCGCTGAGTGATGCACGATGCGCGCCACGTACGTGGCAGAGTCTGACCCCAACGTGCTCGACCGCGGGGAGCCACTGTGGCAAAAAGTCCAACCGTAGGCTATTGCCTCACGCACTTTTCGTTGCTTTCCGTCGGACACGCCACCAAAGTTGGACGATCAAATGCGGGCCGAAGGGGAAAAGGCGAATCGGACTCGGGCGCAGGTGCTCGTCGTCGATGACGACGAGAGCATGTGCGAGCTGCTCGGCGCCGAGCTCGCTGCCCGCGGCTTCCAGCCATCCCTCGAGACAGACCCCGAACGCGCTTTGGAGTCGCTGCGTACGCGCCCTGTCGACGTCGTCGTCACGGACCTCAAGATGCGTGGGATGAATGGGCTCGAACTGTGTGAGCGCATCGTCGCAACGCATCCGGACCTTCCCGTGGTCTTGCTCACGGCGCATGGCGACCTCGACGCCGCGGTCGCGGCCCTCCGTGTCCGCGCATATGATTTTCTGACGAAGCCTCCGGATATGGACGCGCTCGTCGCGGCGGTCGAGCGCGCCGTTCGCCACCGAAGGCTCGCCGAAGAGCTGCGCGTCCTCGACGAGAAAGGCCCGGGCGACCTCGAACCGTTCGAAGGAATCATCGGAGACAGTCCGCCGATGCGCGAGCTCGTTCAGCTCGTCGGGCGCATCGCATCCGTGGACGCCGCCGTCCTCATTCGCGGTGAGAGCGGAACCGGCAAGGAACTCGTCGCGCGGGCGCTCCATGAGCGAAGCCGCAGGCGCGAAGGCGCCTTCGTCGCTCTGAACTGCGCCGCCATCCCGGAGAATCTCCTCGAGGCAGAGCTCTTCGGTCACGTCAAAGGGGCGTTCACCGATGCTCGTACGGACCGCGCCGGGTTGTTAGAGCGTGCCCGGGGAGGCACCATTTTCCTGGACGAGATCGCCGAACTTCACTTGTCACTTCAGCCGAAGCTCCTCCGCGCGATCCAAGAACGCACGATCCGCCCCGTCGGTTCGGACCGCGAGTCGAAAATCGACGTACGGCTCATCACCGCGACAAACACCGACCTCGCAAGCGCCGTCGAGAAGCGGCTGTTTCGTGCGGACCTTTTCTACCGACTCAATGTCATCGAGATTATCGTTCCACCCCTTCGTGACCGGGGGCACGACGTCTTGCTTCTCGCTCAACATTTTCTCAAGCAAAGCGCGCTTGCGATGGGACGCGACGTGGTCGGTCTTACGCCATCATGCGCGGCCAAGCTCACCGCGTATTCGTGGCCGGGCAACGTACGCGAGCTCGCGAACGTCATCGAACGCGCGGTCGTCCTCACACGCGCATCGCGTCTTGCCGCGAGCGACTTGCCCGAGCAAGTCTGCGC
>JALYHX010000138.1 GCA_030776305.1 Myxococcota bacterium | reverse complement strand
GATCTGGACAGCGTGCACGGCAGCTTCGGCTTTCCCGCCATCGTGAAGCCAAGACGGGAAGGATCATCGGTGGGTCTGCGGAGAGTCGCGAACGCAACGGAGCTTGCCGAGGCCATCGAGCACGCGCTCGCGTATGATGACCACGCGATCGTCGAGCGTTACGTCCGAGGGATGGAAGTGCACGTTGCCATTTTGGATGGCCGAGTCCTCGGCGCCATCGAAGTCGTCCCCAAAGGGGGGCTCTACGATTACCGCGCGAAGTACACCGAGGGATTGACCGACTACGCATGCCCCCCCCGGTTGCCTTCCACGCGGCTCCGCGGTGTCATGAATCTCGGTGCCTGCGCCGCCCGCGCACTGTCGTGCACGAGCGCGTGTCGAGTCGACTTGCTCGTCACCGAGGGAGAAAACGAGTACGTGCTCGAGGTCAATACGCTGCCAGGAATGACTCCGACGTCGCTCTTGCCCAAGATCGCTGCTGCGGCCGGCATGGACTATGGATCGCTGTGCGAGACGATCCTGGAGGGCGCCCGGCTTTATTCGGCGACCGAAGGGTGGGGCGGAACGGGCTCGAGCACGACCTCCACTCCGCCGCTTCGGGGCCCTGCGCGGTTGACGCGCCTTCGCCCTGACAACCATGAGGGAGCGCAGCCGCCCATCCCGAAGAGCCGCTCAGCGGAAAGCGGGGGAGATCTATCGAGGACACGCCGAAGGCGCGCGGCGCAGTAGTCAGAGCTGGCGGGGCCCCCCTAGTCGCGGAACAGAAGCTTCGTCACTTCCGCGAAACGCACCTCTTCCTCGTCGTCGCGCGAGTCACGCTTGGCGTCGAGCGCACGCTGCTCCGCATCCAGCGGCGCAAATGTCTCGTACGAAAGGCACGGCGCGCTGGTCTCTTTGGCGAAGTAGCCATGCCGATCACGGTACTCGAGAAAACGCTTGTGGACGCGCGCATCCATCCGCCTCGCTACTTAGCGCAGACAATTGTAAGCGGCCACCCGGCAACCCCCACGTCGTGCAATGGCGACGCTGCTATCTTGTTCGTCGCCGGCCCGTCCTCGCGACTCACATGCAGCCGCTCCGAATCGTCAGTTACAACGTTCGCTACTTTGGCCATGCGACGCGCGGGATCGCGAGCACCAAACGGGCCATGCGGCGAATCGCCAATGCGATTGCCAAGCTCGAACCTCTTCCTGCCATCGTGTGTTTGCAAGAGGTGGAAACCCGATCCCTGCGATCGACGGTCGCGCATCACGGCGAGGAGACACAGCTCGAGCGGTTCATTCAAATGCTCTCCGCGGTTCTCGCCGAGGCCGGAAAAGTGGCCGCCTACGACGCTTACTACTTTCCGGCGCACGCTTACGCGCTCTCCACGAAAACCCGTGTCTACACGACGGGGCTTGCGATCCTTGCCCACTCCGACTTTGCGGTCGACCATCACAACGCCCGCATGCCGCACGACATCACGCACCGGCGGATGCACCCCATCCGGCGCTTCAAGCAGACGCGC
The DNA here is from genome assembly GCA_030776305.1 of Myxococcota bacterium. Lineage (GTDB taxonomy): Bacteria > Myxococcota_A > Polyangia > Polyangiales > Polyangiaceae > Palsa-1150. The sequence continues at coordinate 1,599 of JALYHX010000138.1, read as the reverse complement.
ATCTGCGCCCACGTTCGATTCCGCCATCGAAACCCCGCGGCCCACGGCCCGATCGACGTGTTCAATACGCATCTCAGTCTGCCGACCGCACTCTCCCCGACGTTCTGGACCCAGCCGCGCAGGCTCGGTTGGGGCCCCAATCAACTTCAGGAGGCCGATAACCTGGTTCGCTTCGTGGAGCGCGAACGCAAGAGCGATCGCTTCCTCGTGGTAGGGGACTTCAACGCCCTTCCGGGGTCGCCGGTTTATCATCGCCTACGCGAGCAGGAGGGCTGGGTGGACGCGTTTGCCGTTCGGTCCGGCATGACGCTCGACGAACTCGCGCGCTGGCCGACGGCGGGCTTCATGCGTATGCGAATGCACCTCGACCACGTGTTCGCGGGCCGCGGTTTGCGATGGCTCGATTTCGACGAAACACGCCCGTTCGGCGATCGGACGGCGCCATTTCACGGGCTCTCGGACCATGTACCGATGGTGGCGCGATATCGTGTCCGCGGCGATACTGCTCCGCCGCGTCGCTGATGCCGATCGTCCTAGAAAGTACCGGTGAGCCCCACTCCACCGCCGTTCCTACCGAAAAACATTGGCTGCGGAAGAAGCGTCGGTCGCCCGTAATTGTCTCGCCTGAGCACCGTCTGCGGCGAGGTCAACCCGTAGAGAAGGAGTACTGCCCCGGCCGCCTGTCCCGCGCCATCCAGCACGAGGAACACGTTGGCTATGGCAGACGACGTCTGTGTCATCGTGATGAACGGGCCAATGACCGGTACGTACAGCCCGTTCAGCGAACTGCTCGAGTGGTTGACATTCGCCGCGTCGGTTCCACCAGCGGCAACGAGCACGTTCAGAAAATAGAGAACTCCAAAGGTCACCGCACCTGCGATGATGGGGCCCCGTCGCATTCGCTGCACGGGGTGGTACCCGGGCGGGATCGGTTCCCCCTCCTCCCAGTCCGTGATGAAGCGTCGAGCGTTCTGGCCCTCGGGCGCGACCGGCTTCACGAGTTCGACCTGGATGGGCGCCTGGGGCGGGCTCTCCGCCTGGCGCGCGCGATTGGGTGGCGCATCGCCCTCTTTGTCTTCAGCGCGTGCGATTTCGGCGAAAAGACTCGTAGTCACCGTAATGCCCAACGCGACGAATGCGGCGGTCCACGTCCTTGCACGAGTTGTCCTTTTCGTCATCGGAGGCCCTCCGCTGGCCAGTATCAAGACTACGCGCGCGCCTTCGAGCGCGCACATCTTTTGACTTGCGCGGCCCGTGGGTCGAGCAAGCTTCGTGCTCGCACGAGCGCAAGGTAAGAGGCGCTCCAGAGTCCACCCTGAAACGGCCGATTCGTCGAGCCCTGGCCGTCTCTCCGACGAAGTCGCACTCTCCGGAGCGATGTTCCGCATCCGGGCAGCCATGACAGGGCGATCGTCCTTTCCACCGGCGCTCGGCCACCCGTGGGGGAGCCGCTGCGTTGGTACTCGGCCCGCTGAGCGGTGACGTCTCTCGGGCCTCGTCGCCCAAAAGTCATGCTACGTGTGGCTCAGAATTCATGCCCGAGCCTGCGACTCCGACCTCCATCGCCGTCACCGAAGGTGTGCGCGTCGTCGTACGAAG
>JALYHX010000137.1 GCA_030776305.1 Myxococcota bacterium | reverse complement strand
CCCCGCGCCGACGTGTGACGCGAGAACGGCGCGCGCCTTGTATCCTTCGTAGAGCGTCGCCGCCCCAAGGGTCGGCAGGGCGAGCAGAAACGAGAACTCCGCCGCGGTTCCCGTCGACAACCCGACGATCTGTCCCGCGACGATCGTGCACATCGCGCGCGATGCTCCCGGCCAAAGCGACAAGCACTGCGCGATGCCAATGGCCAGCGCGCGCGGGGGCGTTACGTGCTCGAGCCCCTCGGCGCCGGTGGACGTCTGGCCCGACTCCGACGGTCGCTTGACCCGCAATACCCGCCCGATGGCGATCATCGCGACCCCGCCGACGATGAGCGCGATCGCGACGGGCAAGAGCCCGAAGAGATGGGCCTTGATCGTCTTGCGAAGCAAAAGACCCACCGCAGCCGTCGGAGCAAATGAGATCGCTACGGCAGCGACGAGGCGGACCGCGCGTGCGTCCCCCGAAAAGAGCCCGCGCGCGCGTTCGGCCAAGAGCCCTCGGTAGTGCGCGACGACGGCGAGGATCGCCCCGAGCTGCACGACGATCTCGAACGAGGACGTCGCAGGGTCGTCATCCGACAAGCCGAGCCAGTGCCCGACCAGCACGAGGTGACCGGTCGACGACACGGGAAGGAACTCGGTCAGTCCTTCGATGATGCCGAGCAGAACAGCAATCTGAAGAGGCATCGGCGCCGACCTCGCGTGAGACAAAAAGGATGGTGGATGGCGACGTGCATCGTCGCCGACGGGATTGCTCAGTTTTCGCATACTCGGGTATGGCGGCAGTGTCATGGCCTGCGTTGCCGACTGCGCGGCGGATGTACAGCCTAATCGAAGCATGACGTTTTGAGCGGCGACATGGAGTTTTTTGGCTATGGTTCGAAGCGCTCATGAGACCCGGGGTCTCCGGGTGCCGGCGGCGCTGTTGCCCAATGCGCCCTGGGAGGACGCAGCGTGGGGCGCTTCGGTCGGCGCGTAAAGTCCCCTTCAATGCACGGAAAGGTGAATGTTCATGTCCAGGAAACTTATCTCGGTAGGGCTTTCGATCCTCGGGGGAACCGCCCTCGCGTATGCATCGGCGTGTTCGAGCGACAGCTCGCCCACCCAGTCAGATGCGGGTGACGCAGCGTCGAGCAGCAGCAGCGGCAGCAGCAGCGGCGGTGGCAGTGGAAGCAGCAGCGGCAGCAGCAGCGGCGGCGGAAGCGGCGGCAGCAGCGGCGGTGGTAGCGGAAGCAGCAGCGGCGCTGCCAGCGACGGTGGTGCGGTCGTGCTCATCGACGACATGGAGCCGACGAATCCACCCGGCGCCGCGAACGGACCCATCAAGCTGATGCCGTTCCCCGCGGGCGAATACCCCGGGTACTGGTACGACGGAATGAGCAATGGCGACACGAGGAACACGATCACGCCGGCGACGACTACGTACGGGTACTCGATGCTGCCCATGTCGCACATGACGATGACTGGGATCACGAGCACGCGCGGCGCGCACGTGGCGTGCACGCTGTGGGACACGTACGGCTACTGCCAAGAGGCCTTCGAATTCGCGCAAGTGAACTCCGGCGTCGATGCCGGTACGGTCATTCCCCTCCTGGATGCCGGGCTGGATGGCACCCTGCCCGACGCGGGTACTTTACTGGACGGATCGCTGTTGGATGCGGCGCGCGACGCGGCGTCCGACGCAACCTCCAGTGTGTCCGACGCGGCGGCCGAGGCCGCGGCGGGCGACGCATCGGCGGCGATTACGCCGAGGACGACCGTACCGTTCGATGTCAGCCCGTACACCGGGGTGACGTTCTGGGCGATGACCGGAGGCGACGCGGGCACGACGAATGTCATCGTCGGATTCCCGAACGTCGATACCGATCCGCGCGGCGGTAGATGCCTCGAGGACGGCGGCGGCAAGTGTTACGACAACTTCGCGCGCACCGTGATGTTCACAGGCACATGGACGAAGGTCACCGTGCCCTTCGGAGTGCTCGCACAAGCCGGCTGGGGCCACGCGGCTCCTACCATGATGTTCGATGCCACGAAGGTCTACGGGATCACGTTCCAGGTCAGCGGTCCGCAAGTCGCCGACGCCGGTGCTCCGGTCAACGCGGACATCTGGATCGACGACATCTACTTCACGAAGTAGCAGCAACCGCAGTCCAAGCTGCTGACGATGATGCCGTCGGAGGCCATGTCTCCGGCGGCGTCGCGGTTTTGTGTTCTCGGGTGAACGCCAGGGCCTTAGCCGTCGTCGGGAAATGACTGACTGTCATCCTGAGCGAAGCGAAGGACCCCACCGTTGACTGTGGGGTCCTTCGGGCCTTCCGGCCCTCAGGATGACAGTTGGGAGGCACGTTCGCGTGTTCTCTTATTCGCAGACGGCGGCCTAGTGCGGCGGATTGGAGTAGTCGATGAAATTCCCGCTCAGCGCGAGGTACGAGATGAGACCCAACGTGCTGCTGAAGTAGTTCGGGCTGCCCGAGAGCGTCGCGTTGTTGATCAACTGATAGAGATAGACTGACGAGTTGTCGATGAACTTCTGATTGCTCGGGCTCATCATGGCGGCAATCGCTGCCGGTCCCGTGATTGCTCCCGATGGGTTTCCTTGTCCCGCGCCGCCGCTGATCGGCATGGGAATCTTGACCCCATTCACCGCCGCGCCGTTCTGCGATAGCTGCATGAACTCGGCGACCATCGGCGTGAGGAACGTCTTGGCCTCGGGGGCCGCGCTCCAGCAGTAGTCGAGGCCCACGCGCCAGGGAGCACGGCAAGCGTCGTATCCGAACGTGCCGCCGCCGATCGCGTCGGGAATCAGCCCCGTGCTCGCATTCTGCGCGCTTGTCAGCTGCGAGTATTCGGCGCTGTATACGGCATTCCAGCTCGAATCGCCGGTCACGCTCGCAAACACTTTGTACTCATTCGGGGCCGCGTAATCGGGATGGGTTGAATTGGACATGTAGTCGCCGTCTTTGACGTTGTTCGACCCATTGATGTCCTGCGATTTGATGTTCCCGATGAGCGTCGTCGCCGCCGATCGATAGGCTCCTCCAGGCCATTGGTAGTCTGCCATGACCAGGGCCCACCCCATGTCTTCGTCGGCGTCGGACGCGGAGTGAGGGTCGACGACGTTGCCATTCGCGTCGATATGCCAACTCATCAACCCGCTGGACATGTGCGCTTGGGCGTACGCCCAAAGTTTGTCGAAATGGGGTTTGTCGGCCATGTACAGGGTGATGAGCATGCCGTAAGCGACCCCCTCGGAGGTCGTGCCACCCGAAATGGGAGACCCGGGGTCTTGCACGCGCTCGTTGCCGCCGGCTCCTGACGTGGTGAGCATCGTGGACAGCCACGCCTGATATGCCGCAAGGACCCGCGCGTGCGAGATCGTCGTCGGGTACGTGCAGTTCGCGCTCCTGCGATCCTGCGGGAAGGGGAAGTTGCCCGCACTGTTCGGCGGCGTGGGGGTCGACAACCAGTTGTCACCGCCGCCGGAACCTCCCGCGTCCGCAAGGCGCCCGCTACTTCCTCCGCTTCCTCCGCCACTGCTTCCACCGCTGCTCGACCCACTCCCTGACCCGCTGCTGCTGCCAGAACCTCCGGACGACCCGCTGCCGCCCCCGCTCGAGCCATCGCTCGCGTCGCCCCTGCTGGCTCCACTGTCCGGCGCAGTACCCGCCGATGTCGCGCAGCCGTTCGAATGAAAAAATCCAACAAGAACAGAAACAACGGTATAGAACGACTTGTGCACTGGGCCTCCAAGCAGCAACCCCCCTTGGCAACTGGGTTCCTTGCGGGAACGAGAGCGAGCCATCGTAGTCGTCACGATTCTCGGCGATGGCTCAAAATCTTGCGCAAGGCGAGCCACAAAACGTGGGGAGGACGTACCAACGTGCGGGGGAGAAGCTACCCTCGGCTCCCGTGACCGACGACCCCATCATCCTCCCTTTGTTCACCCGCCTTTGGTTCGCGTGGGTTTGCTTCTTTCGCGTCTTGGTTGACGCGCCCCTTGCTGCACGCGTTTGGGAGGCATCTTACGGCCCACGCCCATCGGCGACGGGCGCGTTGCCCCCGAAGATGAACGCCCCGCCGACGGCGGCGCTACAGCTCCTGTCGATGTTCCAGCGCGAAGGGCGCCTGGTCGACTTCCTGCAGCAGGACATCACGGCTTTCGCCGATGCGGACGTCGGCGTGGCGGCACGCGTCGTCCACGACGGCTGTCGCAAGGCGTTGCGTGCGCATGCGCAGATCGAACCGGTGCTCGTGGACGACGAGGGCGCGCGCGTGAGCCTCGTTTCAGGATTCGACGCCGACGAAGTGAAGCTCGTGGGTGACGTCCGCGGCGAGCCGCCCTACACCGGCGTGCTGCGTCATCGCGGCTGGCGCGCCACCCGCCTCGAGCTTCCGCAGATCGTCGGGGGGCACGATGCCCGCGTCCTTGCCCCAGCCGAAGTGGAGCTCGGATGACTCGCTTCGCGGTGGGGATCGACCTTGGCACGACACACTGCGCCCTGGCCTTCGCGCCGCTGAACGCGGACGGCGACGGCGCCCGATCGCCCGGAGTGTCGCCGCCGATTCCCGAAGTGATGGCCGTGCCGCAGCTCGTGGCGCACGGACAGATCGAGGCGCGCACGCTGCTTCCTTCGTTTCAATATTTTGCGCACGAGAGTGAAGGCCCGCAGGCGCTGCCCTGGGACGTCGAGCGGCGTTTCGTCGTCGGCGAGTACGCCCGAGCGCGCGGGATCGACGCCCCGTCGCGTGTCATTTCGAGCGCGAAGAGCTGGCTGTCGCATTCGACGATCGACCGTCGCGCGGGAATCCTGCCGCTCGGCGCCCCGGAGGACGTCGAAAAAATTTCCCCGGTGGAAGCCTCCTGGCGATACCTCGAACATCTCAGCGAAGCGTTCGATGATCGATTCGGCGGGGGTGATGCAGCGCTCGCAAACCAGGAAGTCGTCGTCACGGTCCCCGCTTCATTCGATGCGTCGGCGCGCGAGCTCACGGTGGAAGCCGCGATTGCCGCCGGGATCCAAAAGCTGACGCTGCTCGAGGAGCCGCAGGCGGCTCTCTATGCGTGGACCCTGGCGATGGGGGACGGGTGGCGAAAAGAGTTGAGGCCGGGCGACGTCGTCCTCGTCGTCGACGTCGGCGGCGGGACGGCCGACTTCAGCGCGATCGCGGCGGTCGAGAACGAAGGTGCTCTCGAGCTCGTGCGGGTTGCCGTCGGGGATCACATTCTCCTGGGTGGCGACAACATGGATCTCGCGCTCGCGCACCTCGTGCGTCACAAGCTGGAGCGAGCGGGAAAGCCGGCGGACAAGGGTCAGCAAGCGAGCCTCGTCCACGCGTGCCGTGTGGCCAAGGAGCGACTGCTCGGCGACCCATCGCTCGACGCCGCGCCGATCGTCCTCGCGTCGCGCGGGTCGACGCTCCTCGGTGCCACGTTGCGAACCGAGCTCACACGCGACGAGGTGACGCGCACGATCGTCGAAGGCTTCTTCCCGATCGTCGCGGTCGACGCGCGCCCAAGCATCCGCCCGCGCGGCGCGTTGACGCAGATCGGATTGTCGTATGCGTCCGATCCGGCGGTGACTCGCCACCTTGCGGCGTTCCTTGCGCGTCAGGCGGGCGCGCTGGCAAAGCTCCCGGGCGCTGCGCAGGCCCATGAATCGGCGGCTCGGCTGCTGCGGCCCACGGCGGTTCTCTTCAATGGCGGTGTGATGAAAGCCGAGCGCCTACGAGGCCGCGTCATCGACGCACTCAACGTATGGCTCGGTTCGGATGGTCTCCAACCGTTGAAGATCCTCGAAGGGGCGGACCTCGATCTCGCGGTGGCTCGCGGGGCATGCGCGTATGCGCTCGCCCGCCGGGGCCTCGGCCTGCGCATCCGCGGCGGGACGGTGCGCGCGTACTACGTCGGCATCGAGAGCGCCGTTCCGGCCGTACCTGGAGTCGAACCTCCCGTGAGCGCGATGTGCGTTGCGCCATTCGGCATGGAAGAAGGCACCGAGGCGAAACTGCCTCCCCACGAGTTCGGGGTCGTCGTCGGCGAGCCGGTGTCGTTTCGATTCTACGGCTCGAGCGTGAGACGCGATGACGCCGCTGGGGCCGTGGTGGAGGACTGGAGGGGGGGGGAGATCGAGGAGCTGCCTCCCATGGAGGTGACGCTCCCCGCCGAGGGCAGGCAAGACGGGGACGTCGTGCCCGTTCGGCTGCGTTCGCAGGTGACCGACATCGGGACGTTGCTCCTCGAGGCCGAGCCCTTGCGCCCGGTGCGCGACGACGAGCGCTGGCGGGTCGAGCTGAGCGTTCGCTCGTCGGAATGAGCGTGGATTATGGCCGCGCGCTTTGCCGTCGGCATCGACCTCGGCACGACCCACACCGTCGTCGCGTGGGCGCCGCTCGACGCGGGCGCGTCTGAGACGCGCGTCTTCGACGTTTCGCAAATCATCGCTCATGGCCAGATGGGTGCGCGGCCACTCTTTCCTTCCGCGCTCTACGCCCCTCTCGAGCAAGAGCGCGGCTGCGGGTTCGACGACCCGTTCGGCGACGCGCCATGGGTGCTTGGCGAGCACGCGCGCCGCCGTGGCGCGGAGGTGCCGGGCCGCGTCGTGGCATCGAGCAAGAGCTGGCTGGTGCATCCCAGTGTCGATCGCACCGCGGCGATCCTGCCGTGGGATGGCCGCGAAGAGGTGCCGAAGGTCTCGCCGGTGGACGCGGCGGCGCGGTTGCTCTCGCACGTTCGCCGCGCGTGGGACGTGGAGCACGAAGACGCGCCGCTCCCCGGACAAGAAATCGTCCTTACCGTACCGGCTTCGTTCGATGAAGTGGGCCGGGAACTCACGATCGAAGCGGCGCGACGCGCAGGGATCGCGCCGATACTCCTCGAAGAGCCGCAGGCCGCGTTCTACGATTGGATGACGCGCGTCGGGCGAGACGGCGTCGGCCGACTGCTGGCAGCGAGTGGCGGCGAGGCGCTCGTCCTCGTCGTGGACGCGGGTGGGGGAACGACGGACCTGTCGCTCGTGCGCGTGTCCGACGTCGACCGCATGACGCGGGTCGCGGTGGGGCCGCACTTGCTGCTCGGCGGCGACAACATGGACCTTGCGCTTGCGCATGCGTGCGAGCCAGCTCTCGTGGAACCAGGCGCGAAGCTGGACGCCGCGCGCTTCGTACTGCTCGTGGCCGCGTGCCGTGTCGCCAAGGAGTCGCTTCTGGGCCCGTCGGCCCCGGTGGACGCCCCGGTCACCATACTCGGCGGCGGGGCCCATCTCGTCGGCAATGTGCGGACCACTCGCCTGACGCGCGAAGCCGCCGAGCACATCGTACTCGACGGCTTCCTCCCGCTCGTCGCTGGGGACGCGCGCCCACAGCGTGCGCGTGGTGGCATCACGGCTCTGGGATTGCCCTACGAACGCGATCCGGCAATCACGAAGCACGTTGCAGCCTTTCTCGCCCGCCATTTGCCGGCGGAGACGCTTCCGGACGCCGTGCTCTTGGCAGGCGGCGTCTTCCGCGCACCGCGCATGGCCGGGCGGCTCGTCGCGACGATCTCCGGATGGCGCCCCGGCAGCCAGCCGATAGAGCGCCTCTTGGATTCGGATCCGGAGCTGGCGGTCGCGCGCGGAGCCGTTGCCTATGCGCTGGCTCGGCGAGGGCAGGGGGTCCGCATCCGGGGGGGTACAG
>JALYHX010000136.1 GCA_030776305.1 Myxococcota bacterium | reverse complement strand
GACCACCGAGGAGCGGAGCTCGGCGAAACGCGTGAAGTCACGTGCGGCGGCGCTTTCCACGCGCAAGGGGCACGATGAGATCGCGGAGGCGCTGACCGCCATGCGGCTCAATCAGCGTATGGTCGATGCACTCGTCCGCGTGCTCAAAAGCGCGGAGCGCAGTGGGGCGCTGAAGGGTGCCTCACCGGCGGAAGCCGGCCGTATCCGTGCGGCGAACGCTGCAATCATCGAGGCGATGCGCCTGGCGGCGTCGGCGCGCACGGAGCTCGTCCAGGCGAACCTCAGGCTCGTGGTCTCGATTGCGAAGCGTTACGCGAACCGCGGGCTCGAGATGCTCGACCTCATTCAAGAGGGGAACATCGGACTGATGCGCGCCGTCGAGAAGTTCGAGTACCAGCGCGGATACAAGTTCAGCACATACGCCACGTGGTGGATACGCCAGTCGATCTCGAGAGCCATCGCCGACCAATCGCAGACCATTCGAATGCCCGTTCACATGTTCGAACTCGTGAGCAAAGTGAGGCGTGCGAGCTACGCGTTGGTCCAAGAGTTCGGACGGGCGCCGACCGTCGAAGAGATTGCGCACTCTTTGGAGATTGCCGTGGTCCAGGTTCAGACGGCGATGCGATGTATGCGTCAGCCGGTGAGCCTAGAGGCGCCTATCGGCGCGGACGACGGTGCGACGCTCGGCGACATCCTCGAAGACAAGCGGGTACCGTCGCCTCTCGAGGGGGCGGCGCACGCGAGGCTCGCCGATCAAACGCAACGGCTCCTGGAGACTCTGACGCCACGCGAAGCGAAGGTGCTTCGGATGCGCTTCGGGGTCGGGGAGAAGGGCGAGCACACTCTCGAGCAGGTGGGAGACCACTTTGCGGTGACGCGCGAACGCGCCCGCCAGATCGAGGCGAAGGCACTCGACCGCCTGCGGCGGGGCGGTCGCTCGCAGCACCTGAAGTCGTTCATCGATCCGTAAGCGTTTCGGCGATCGAGCCACAGACGCGCTGAACGATGTAGGACGCGACGTCGGGGGCGGTCGTTCCCGGACCGAAGCCCGCGTCGAATCCAAGTTCGACGGCCAGCTTCTGGTCTACACGCGGGCCTCCGAGCAACAGGATCACGTCATCCCTCCGCCCTTCACGCTCGAGCAACGCCACAAGGGCCCGACCGTTCTCCTTGTGGCAATTGCGCTGCGTGATGACCTGGCTGACGAGAATGGCATCCGCACCGAGTGCCTGGGTCCGGGCGACGAGATACTCGTTTTCGACCTGGGCGCCGAGGTTGTGGACCTCGAATCCCTTGTAGCTTTCTAGCCCCTTGTCACCAGCGTATCCCTTGTAATTCAGAATCGCGTCGATGCCGACCGTATGGGCGTCGCTCCCGGTGCACGCACCCACGACCACGATCTTCCGACCCAATCGCGTCTTGATACGGTGCTCCACCTCATCGCGCGACAAGGCCTCGGTGCTGACTTCGGGGACGTCCAGGCTCGCCGTATCGACCGCATGCGCCGACCGGCCGTACACCACGAAGAATGAAAACCCCGCGGCGCACGGCTCCATGGTCGCCACCACGGGATCTGCCAAGCCGTGCATTTCGGCGAAGCGCTTGGCCGCCTCTCGCGCCAGGGCCCCGGGCGGAAGCTCGAGCACGAACGAAAGGTGAACCATTCCATCGCCGCTGCGGTCCCCGTAGGCGCGCAAGCGTCGGCCGGGGGCGGGATGATGCACATACTAGCGTTAGCACGGCTGGCGATGAGCGACCCGATGCGTCCACCACCGTGATGTCATCCATGCTCGAGCGCTTCGAGCAATGGATTGAGGTAGCCCTCGGCTCGGTCGACCACACCGGCAAACCCCTTGCCTCCAGTGCGGCTCCGCTTGACGTCGGCGAACGCGCCACGGCCGATTGCCTCCCAAATCGACTCTCGTTGAACCTCCTCGAGCAGGATCAGCGCCTCGTCCAGCACCTGCATCGCGCGCCGCGCGACGATGCCGTCCTTCTTGAACTCAATTTCGTCGCCCAGGTGCCGGCACGCCTTGAACACGTAGCGGGTCGCCTTGAGAGCAAGATAGCGATCCATCAGGAGCGGGTTGTGGATGGCCTCACTGAACATCCCGAGCAGCTCGATGCTCTGTTTCGTCGTGACCCCCACGAGGTCGAACATCGCATCGTGCACATGCGAGAAGAACACATCGCCGGTCTTGTGTTTCGTCGGGGGCATCCACTTGATGGGATGGCGGTCGAAGATCTGTCTCACGAGCTGCGCCTGGGCAATCTCGAGAAGGAACGAGTCCTCGATCCATGGGTCAATCTCGTAGGCATGGCCGAGGCCCATCTGTGCCTAGCTCAGCCCGGCCCTGTGCGATAGCGCCTCGTTGATGAACTGGCTGGCCAGGACGGTGTGTGCCTTCTCGACCGCGTCGGCAGTCGTCAAGTAGTTGTCTTCCCCGGTGTTGATGACAATTCCGGCTCGCGCGATGAATCTCCGCGATACGTATTGATCGACGAAGGTGCGGCACATGTTGATATCGCGGAACAGAATCCCGTACATCGCGTCGTTCAGGAGCATGTCCAGACGTTCGACCGCGGCCATCCATGCAATTTCGGCCATGCACAGTCCAGATGAGTAGTTGGTCTGCTGGATGTATCGTCCATGCTCCTCGCTCGCCTCATCGAGCGCCCGACGAATGATTCGAAAGTTCTCCTGTGTGGCGTACGTCCCTCCATAACCCTCGGTCGTCGGGCCGTGCGGGACGTAGTCCAGCAGAGACTGCGCCGTAGCTCGGATCACGGCGACGATGTCGGCGCCCGCGAACGCGGCCGCCTTGGCCTGCAACGCGTCGTCGTAGATGTTGCCGGTCGCGACGATGACATATTTCAGTGGCGCCTCCCCTGGAGCAACGCGCCTCTTCGAGGCCTCGCGGTCACTCTTGGCTCGATCAATGCGGGCCAACGCAGCTTCCGTATGGCCGCGCAGCGCTTCGCGCACCTCGTCGACAGTCGGACCCGCCTCGCCCCGATCGAAGTCCGGGCCAAACGCAAGCCGTTCCGTCGCTTCCTGGACGCCGTGTGCGCCCGCCAGCAGCGCGCGCCCGAGAAAAAACGCAATCCCGCGCCCAAGTAGTCCGGTCTCCCGATAACGTTCGACAGCGGAATTGACGAGCGGGACACCGTGGTCGTCGACTCCTTCGGCGCCGTACGCTCGAAGAGCGGTTCGTTCGACGCCGACCGTGGTGTGTGCATCGATATAGCGCTGCACGTCGGTGGCGATCTCCGCAGCGAGGTCCCGGCAGCGCGCCACTTTGCGGACGTCCAGCGGAACGGTGCCCATCGCGCGATGATGCTCGAACCTTCAGCCGACGAGAAGGATCATCGCGTAGGCCATGAAGCCCAAGAGCGCGATCTTCGCTGCGCCGCGGGCGCCATCCCCGCGCCATACCAGGCGCGCCGCTGCCACGATAACCGTCAGGGACGCTGCCGCGAGGAGCGTGAGCCGCCACGTGGCAGGTGCCTCGAGACTACGCAGGTCGTTAAGCATCGACTCGGGGGACGATGACGGATTGCCGGCGATGGTCTGCCGGGCCGCGACGCGTGCGAGGCCTCCCTCTGCAGCCAGTCTCCACCGATCGGTGGATACGCTCGGCCCGAACGGAGCACGGGTGGCAATCGCTGCAGTCCGCAGCGCGCCGTACGCGAGCAAAGCCATCTCGTCGTCGCCGCGTGCCTCCGCATCGTGGCCCATCGCCTCGAGTCGAACCTTGCCGCGATCCGGCCAGGGGCTCCCTGGGACCCGTGCCTCAGCCGCAGCGCGAGCGTGGGAGATCGCTTCTGGCCACTCGGATCGCGCGGCCGATGCTTCGGCCGCGGCGACTTCGGTCCGACCCACCGATACTTCTCGCACCGCGACGACGGCGACCACGACGAGGCCGACGAGCACGCCGAGCGGAATCGGACCATCATGCCACGCCGGCACAGCGTTTCTCTCTCTCATGCAAAGTCGCGCCGCCCAAAAGCGAGCGCGCTGCCAACGAGAAGGACCGTCACGTAAAAAATTGCATGCAGTGCCGCAACGGCGACATAAGGCCAGACCGGCACGCTCGCGATTTCTCCGAGAAGGAGCGGTCTCGGCGGTACATAAGCGTGCAGGTTCGGGAACACGCGTGCCAACCCGCGCCCCATGGCGGCGAGTGTGGCGCCGAACACCTTCGGGGGCAAACGCGAAAGGGTGTCGGCGGATCGACCGATGATGAAGATCATGCCCGTGAACGCGGCCGTGAGGAACGGCGACGAGAACGACGCGAACAGCGTCGCCACCCCAGTCACGATGCCCACCTCGCAGACTGCGAGCAGGGCGGACGCCGCGACGAGCTGCCGGTCGGCTCCGGCGGGTGCGGCGACGAGCCACGACGCGACAGCGAGCGCCGCTGCCCAAGGAATCACCACGAAGACGCGCGTATGACGCGCCCGTGCGAGAAGACCCGCGAGGGCGACAAGCATCAAGACCGCGCCCCCCCCAACCTTCCAGGTTGGCTGGCCAGCCTCGAGGGCGAGGATCCCGAGAACGGCCGCGGTGTCGACCGCGATGAAGACGGAGACCGTGAGGAGCGCCCCGAGGTATTTGCCCACGAGGTACTCCCAGCGGCGAATGGGCCGTGAGAGGATGGGAAAGATCGTCTTGTACTCGAGCTCGCGATGGAGGGAGGTCGAACCGAGGACGATCGCCATGACCACCCCGTAGAGCGACAACGACGCAGAGCCAACATTGGCGATGACTCGAAGTTCATTGTGCAATGACAGCTCCGCGACAATGATCGAGTAGCCGCACGTCGCGAGGGCGATCGCGAAGACTCCGAGCAGAAGCCGAGCTCGCACTGCCTCGCGGTACGTATTCAGAGCAATGACCCACACGCGTGCCGACATTGAACCTGAATACCGCTCCGGCGTTCTCGTGGCCAGCCTCAGCGCAAGACCACCAGTTTCACGCGGGGGCCGGTGGTGATCTCGACCTCCGCGCGAGCCTCGTGCAGATCACCGTCGATGACGTAGTCCACCTTCCCTGTGGCGCTCCGGACGACCGCCCGACTCGACAGCGCCTCGAACGCCTTGCCCGGTCGCATGGCCTGGCCGCGGTGGACACGCGGCAGCTCACGCACGAGCGATATCGGCGAAGCATGGATACCGAGCATGTGGAAACACCCGCGGCGGTCTCGGAAGCGATGGAACGGCTTAAACTGCAATCCGATGTGCGAAATCGTTCCGGCTGCCACAGTGAGAAAGTCGCGCTCCTCCCAGTATTCGCCATGGTCCAGCGCAACTGATCCTCGGAAGGGCCGCGCCATCCGGCCGATGGTCTGGCCGCGCACGAGGGCGCTCCCGATACCGTGTGCGAGTGTCTTCACGGCGACGAAGGGCGAAGGATGTCCATCGCGATAATACTCGGCGAGAAAGCCGTGCACGACGCCGGTACCGAACAAGAATCCGCACATGGATCGGCCTCCTCGGACGTCTGCGATGCGCATCACGTGCCGCTCCACGTTCTCCAAGTCGAGCGCTCCTCGGAGCTCATATTCGCGCACCAAGCGTGCGAGCAAGCCTTCGGGCCTGCCGCGCAGCACGCCGACAGAATTCGCGACCGTGTTCATCGTTCCGCCGCGTAGGAGCGCGATCTTCGGCATGGTCGCGCCACCGTACACGTCGAGGAAACCGGTTACCGTGACCTGGTTGGTCCCATCTCCACCGCTGATGGCAAGAACGTCGATGTCGAAGCGGAGAAAGTCTTCGGCGATTCGATAGAGCTCATCGATGGATCCGGCCGCGCGCAACGCTCCGTGGTCGCCAAGTGCACGCGAAAGGCGCGACGCGGCTCCTGGGTCGCGCAAATTGCGCCCACTTTTCGGATTGAGAACGACGCCGATACCCGGCACGAGCCCCGTTATGGCCGTCGGCCGCCACCACCGTCAACGTCGGTTCGGCGCGAACCTGGCTTCGCAGGGGATGCAAAACGGCCGCCGCGACTTATCCATGCTCAAGTATGATGGACACGAGGACACAAGTTGGAGCGGCGCGTCGAGCGGTGCTGGCACTGCCACGGCTGGACCTTGCAACGCTGGTGGTGACAGGAAGCGACCGCCTGTCTTGGCTGAACGGGCTGCTGACGTGTGACCTCGTCAAGCGGGCCGCGACGGATGCGGCATACGGTCTGGCGGTGGCGCGGAACGGACGCGTGCTTTCCGACGCGACAGTCCTCGTGGATGATGCGGCGGGCAGAGTGCTCGTGGCGGTCCCGCGTGCCGTCGTTTCAGCGCTACAGCTGCACCTTGAGCACTATCTGGTCATGGAGGACGCGGCCATGGAGCATCAGCCGGATGCATTCCAAGCCTGGGCGGTCCACGGCCCGCGTTTTGCGGATGTCGTCGACGCCGGCCGGGCTGCCGGAGCCATTGGTGGCACAATTGACCCGACGGAGCTCGGCGGCGCCTTGCTGCTCGCACCGATGCAATGCTCTGCCGAGGTACGCGCGGCGATCGAGCGCTCCGCGGCCATGGCCGGGGGCCTGGTCGGCGATGACGTAGGCTGGGAGGCGCTGCGGCTCGAGCGCGGGGTGCCGCGGTTCGGCGTTGATTTCGATGAAAAGACCTACCCGCAAGAGGCATCACTCGAGAGGACGGCTGTCAGTTTCGACAAGGGGTGCTACCTAGGGCAGGAGGTCGTCTGCATGCTCGAGATGCGCGGCCATGTGAAGCGCAAGCTCGTATCACTCGTGCTCGAAACTCGAGACGTGCCCGAGCGGGGCGCGGCGGTCACCGACGAAGCCGGGGCGGCAGTGGGTGAGATCACGAGCGCGGTGTCGTCGCCAACCGTCGGCAAAGCGGTGGCGCTCGCGGTGATCAAACGTGCGCACGCAGAGCGAGGCAAGAAGCTGGTCGTCGGCGGTGTCCACGCGGAGGTGGTCGATCGGCCCGGGTGAAGGTATGAGGGCCGCGTGCGCTCATTCCGTGGTCTGGTGCTTTGTATTCTCGTGGGCGCGCCTTCGGGATGCCTCGTCTCGAGGGCCCAGTATCAGGAGTGCATCACCGACGCGGCGAAGGTGCGTGCCGGTGCCGATGCAATGCGCAGAGACGATGCAGCAAAGATTCTCGACCTTCAGCAACGGCTCGCGGCCGCTGAAACGGCGACTCAGGATCGCGATGCGAAGCTGAGTGAGGTTTCGACTGCGAGCCACAATGTACAAGCGCAGCTCGACGAGGCGACCGCGATGAATCAGCAACTTCGCGGCGAGCTATCGCGGCTCGGTCAGGACGTAGACAAGATCCTCGCCGACCGTGGCACGCTGGCGAAGGCGCTCGAAGACGCGAAGGCGCGTCTCGACGAGCTGCGCAAAGCGCAGGCCGCGGCCGAAGATCGAGCGCGCTTCTTCCGAGACTTCGCTCAGCGGTTCAAGGGTCTCGTCGACGCCGGGCAGCTGCGGGTCGAGTCGCGGCGCGGATGGCTCGTGGTCAATGTGAACGGTGACCTCGTGTTCGACGAGGGCAAATCGGAGATTCGGCCGGCTGGCAAGGGGGCCCTCATGGAGATCGCACGTGCGCTACAAGCGACGTCACCGCCGAACGCCGGCAGGCGTTTCCTGGTGACCGCGCATGTCGATGGGGAGCCGCGCAAGGCGCACCAGTTCAAGTCGAGCTGGGAGCTTACGGCAGCGCGCGCTGTTGCGGCGGTCGAGTATTTGGTGTCGCTTCGGGTACCCGCGGACGCGCTGAACGCAGCCGCAGCGGGTGCGTTCGACCCGCTCGTACCCGGTGACTCGGCCGACGCGCACGCGAGGAACCGGGGCCTCGAGATTGCGCTCTTGCCGACGCCAGAGGAGA
>JALYHX010000135.1 GCA_030776305.1 Myxococcota bacterium | reverse complement strand
GTGTGGCCTCGCTTTACAGACAGTCCAGTCTCCAGCGCTTTTTGCCTGTGTCGCTTTCTATAACATAGGGCGGGTTGCAATCTCGCGCCGGCTTGGCAGCGGGCTCTGCAGATCGTTCGACCCTGACGGGGGCCACGGGCAGCTGCACCTGCACCCGATGCGGCACCGCGACAGGCGTGACATGCGCGCCCGTCGTGATCGGCGCAGCCGCGACACTTTCTCCGCCTTCTCTTTTATTCACCGGGCTGACCGCGGGCAGCTCCGACGGGTCTCGTGTCTCGGCGGCAATGGGCGCCCGATCACGCGATGCCGCCGAGAGGAAATTCCCCGATCGCGCCGCCGATCGCGACACCATCGAGCGTTCCATGGCAACCAGCTCTTTCGAGCCCAGTACGCTCGCCGCCGCGATGCAGAGACAAGCGATCATGACCGCCAACCCAGCCAGCCGCGCCCTCGACGACCAAACGCCTCGTTTCGCACGGCCTCGCCGCCCCGTCGCACTCTTCGTCTGGTCAACGACATGGCTTGCGTCGGACGGGTGCGTCGCGCGGGGCGCTGTGGGGACAGGTGCCTCGCTGATCGGAAATCCTACGAGCTCGAGATACGCCTGCTGCACGGCCTGTCGCATGTGACGTGCATCCCGCCACCGCTCTTTTTTGCCGAACGAAAGCGCCTTGTCGACGACACTCGCAACGGGCGAACTGACGGACGGCGCCACGTCTGCGATGGGGGGTGCATGTCTCGTCATGGCTCGGACCAACTGCTCGTTCGGCGTGTCGCCCCCGTGCACGAGCTCCCCTGAAAGCAAGTTGAACATGAGCGCCCCGCACGACCAGAGGTCGCTTTGCTCGTCGACGGCGTGCTCTAGACCCCCCGCATGCTCGGGCGACATGAAAGACGGCGTGCCAGTTCCCAGGCGCGGTTGAGCGATCGTCGAGCCGAACTGGTCACGCAGTCGCGCGATACCGAAATCGAGGACCTTCACGCGACCCGCTCGCGTCAAGAATACGTTCTCCGGTTTGAGATCGCGGTGAACGACACCATGCGCGTGAGCGGAGGAGAGGACATCGAGGAGCTGGTCGGTGAGGAGAAGCACCTCGTCCTGAGGGATTCGACCGCCAAGACGGACCCGCCGTTCCTCGAGTGTCTCGCCCTGAAGGAGCTCCGTCACGAGAAACAACGAGCCGTCCTCGGCAACATCGTCATCCAGGATCTTGACGGCACCGTCGTGGCCTACCGAATTCGCGACGTAACCCTCGTGCAGGAATTGCTGCCGAAGCGTTGGATGCGTGGACAGCTCGGGATGCAGGATTTTCAGCGCCGCTCGGGAGCCGTTACGATGAGAGGCCGCGTACACGGTCGCCATGCCGCCAACGCCGAGCACCTCGTCGAGGCGCCACTTGTTTCCCAGCGCACTTCCAAGGCGCTCGCGTGCGCGAAGAATGAGCGGGTCGACCGATGACGGCGAAGCGCCGAATCCGTGCTCGAGCTCTGCTGATGGGTTGAAAGGACCTGGCATGTTGTGACTCGCGGATGGGGATCCATCGAATGCAAGAGCCGTGCGGAGCCGGCATACCCGGCTCTTGCGTAGGGGTTGGCGCCGCCCCCTGGGAACCTCGGAGGCGTTGGCGCTCCGCGCCGCGTAGTCATGATCGTGCGTGCTGTGGCAGATCGCCTCGTCCGCGCGTGCCGTCACTGATTGCGCTCCTAGATCGCGATTGTTGAGCGCGACCGCTCGTGCGCCCCAGCCTCAAGCGTTGCGTTCGCGCTGTCGTCGAGCTTCGGAGGCCCTGGACGAGACCGCGCCGCTGCGGGCGTCGATGCGTGCTTGCAGGATGCCGATGAGGTCCGCCGTTTTGAGGGACTTGCCGGCGATGATCAGGAAGGAAGGGTCTGCTCGCGTTTCTTGAGACCGTCGATCAAGCTCTGATCGCCGGTTTGTTGCTGGCTTCGATTCGGTTGTGTGGCCATGATGACAAACTCCTGTGCGTTGGTGAGGCCCGACGGCCGGAGCACCATGCCTCGGGTTCGTGTCTCATCGGCTTAGGGGGGTATGGGGTCATTTTCGGCGAAAGAAAAATGATCTGTTTTCTTACGCCGACAAAAGCCGAGTGTTTGCAAGGATGTTCGCGGGTTGCGTCAATGCCCCTTGCGAGGGTAGAGACCCACCCTCACGAGGGTGACGCGATACCCATCGATGGGCACGAAAGGACCCGCGCGAGGGTGGCCGCGTAACCCACGAGCATTCTCGTTTACCCTCACGTGGGTGGTCATGGACCCTCGCCGGGATCACGCGTGACCCGCACCGGGGTAACAGGCAACCCAGCCAGCGTGATGTGCGTACCCAATCATGGGTTATCACCGAACTCCACTTGGGTGACCGCAAACCCCATCGGGGGTTACGATGGACCTGGGTCGCGCGATCGTCTCACCCTCGCTTGGGTCATCACAAACCCCGATGACATGCATGCCCCACCGGGAGTGGGTGCGTCGCGATGTCGAGTTGATCCGAGTTCCCGACGCCGAATGAGAGCCCCTCTTCCTCATCGCTGCCTTTGCCGCCAAACTCTCGTGCAAGCGCGTTCACCAACTGCGGGGGAGCGTTCGCGCCTCCCACATCAATTGGTCGGCGAGAGTGTGTAGCGGTGGAACCGCAACCATAAGACGAAGGCGGGACTGCTCGGACCGTGATTCCAGTGTGAATGCCGGACGGGTGACGCCAATAAACGATGTCTTTGCCTCTCTAAGACGCCGAGGGCGGTAACTCGCGGCGGTCGACCCCGATGCGCTCGAGCGCCGGAAGCAGCACGCGGCGGACGAACGGCCGCGGGCCGAACACCGCGTGACGCTCGATCGTGGCCCCGCGTCGGGGCCAGTCGGGGATGACGTCGTGCGCGGGCATCTCGAAGTTCTGGACGACCCGAGCAATGTCGCGGAGCGTTCCAGCACGATCACTCGCCAGGTGCACCTTCACAC
>JALYHX010000134.1 GCA_030776305.1 Myxococcota bacterium | reverse complement strand
CCCGCACGCCTGAGCGCAGCGAAGGAACGGGCGAATGCGGAGACGATCCCCGCACGCCTCAGCGCAGCGAAGGAACGGGCGAATACCGAGCCGTCTCCTCCACCCGCGAGCGAAGCGAACGAGCGGGCGAGTGCGCGTCCGATCGAATCGCCAGATCGCGTGGACGCGCCGACATCGTCTCCGCCGGAGACTCCCGCTCCAGCGCCCAGGCTCATCATGAATTCAACGATGCCGCCGCCACCCCCCAATGTCGTGACGGTCCGCAGGATGAGCGGTCCGCCCATTCCCCGCGAGGAGCCAGAACCACCGAACGCCGAGACGAGTGTTTCGCGTCCAGGACCGGACGACGCTGTGTCCCTGCGCGCGATCCCGGAAGGCTTGGATGCCCGGGCGCTCTTCGACATCCTCGGTTGGGAGACAGGCTCGGAAGAGCCCGATCGGCCCCCCCCGTCGTCGGCACTCGCCTTACCGCCGCATCGACCGCCCCACGCGCACGTCGCCCCGCCCGATACGCTGCCCTCGATTATCGTCGACGTCGAGCACGAGCTCGCCACAATCGTCGACCGGATCGTGGATGGCGACGCGGACGAGAGCGCCGAAGGCGAACTCCTGCGACAGGGCGAGCGCGCGATGCGCGTCATCATGGCGCGCTTTCCCGGACCCCTGACGTTCGAGCGTGGGCGCATCGCAACCATGCCGAATCCGCCCCGCGCGAGCGAATGCGGACCTCTCCTGCGCCTCGTCGCGCGCGAGCGACGGGTCGCGCTGCCCTTCGTCATCGAGCGGCTGTCCGATCCCGATCCCGAGGTACGAGGCTGGGCCACCCACCTTCTCTGCGAGCTTCTGTATGACGACGCTGTCCCGCACATCGTCGACCGGCTACGTGACCCCGATGCGTGCACGCGAGCCTCCGCAGCGCAAGCCGTGGTCGCGGCCGCTCGGGTATTCCCAGATCAGGTGCGCGATGCGCTCCGGTCCCTCTCGAAGGCTGGCCGTGCCGAGCGCGCTGTGGCGATCGGCGCGATGGCTCGACTTCGCCACGCCGCGCTCGTGCCCGATCTCATTGCGGCACTTTCCGACAGCGAAGGAGAAGTGGTCGGTGCCGCACACGACGCCCTCACCCAAGTGACGGCGCAAGACTTCGGCCACGATGCGCGGCCGTGGCTTTCATGGTGGACGGCCAATGCGTCGCGCCACCGGATCGAGTGGTTGATCGACGCGCTGACGAACGACGTTTCGGAGATCCGCAGAGTGGCGGGCGAGGAGCTGCGTGTGATGACGCGCGAGTACTTCGGCTATTCGAGCGACCTGCCGCCGCGCGACCGGGAGCGGACCCAGCAGCGCTACCGGGACTGGTGGGTCACCGAAGGGCGAACGCGATTCCGGCGACGGTGAAGGGCAACGTGTGCCGACACTCGGCCTGCCCATCGCTTCGAGTCTGGAGTAGGGTCAAGGCGCCGAGTATGACTGCATCCCGGTGGCAGCTCCTGTTCGCATTCGTAGCGCTGGCCCTCGTGCCCGCGATGGCTCGCGCTCATGAGTTCGATCCGGACGTCGCGCGGATCACGAACGCGGGCCATTCGCTCAAGTGGAATTGGAACCCCCCCGGCCATACCGACCGATTCGGTCATGCCGAGACGTTGATCCACGCGTCGCAAGCAGACGTTCGCGCGCGCGTTCTCGACTACGCGCACTACAAAGACTTCATGCCGGACAAGTTCAAGAGTTCGCGCGTCATCGGTCATGGCGCGGACGGTTCGGCGGACGTCTACATTCAGATCAAAGTGATGGCGGGCATGGTGACACTTTGGGACGTCACGCGGTTTTCGCCGCTAAAGACCGTCGCACCGGGAGTGGATATCGTCGAGGGGCGCATGGTGCCGGGCAAGGGAAACGTCGACGATGTCGATGTCGTCTGGACCGTGCGCGCGGTCGACGAGGAATGGACCGTCCTGAAATTCGACGTGCTGCTCAAGCCGGGCATGCCGGTGCCGCAGTTCGTGATGGACGAAGAGCTGCGCGACTCGGCGATCTGCGCGGTGGATGCGATTCACGATCGTGCGCAAGGCTCACCCGGAATCTCCCCCCAGTAGAAGTG
>JALYHX010000133.1 GCA_030776305.1 Myxococcota bacterium | reverse complement strand
GCCCGGTGACGCCGATCCGCGCGTTCAGCAGGATCGCAAGAAGGCCGTCGCCGAGCTGAAGAAGCTGCGGGGTCGCGACGTCAAGTGATGGTTCAAGTGGTTCACGATGACATTCACGAGCTCGATTCGGTGCGCCGTGTTTCCCATGGATCTGGACGCGGTGCCGCGCTCGATGTCGGTCAAGCGACGGAGCTAGGGCGACCGTTCCTCAAGTGGGCCGGGGGCAAGCGCCAGCTCCTTCCTACCCTGCTCCAGCTCGGGCCGCGCGACGCCCCCACGTACTTCGAGCCGTTCGTCGGAGGCGGAGCGTTGTTCTTCGCGCTGCAGCCGAAGCGTGCGGTCCTTGCCGACGTGAATGAGCGTTTGATCCGGACCTACCGGGGCGTCAAAAGCCACGTCGAGGAAGTCATCCGTCAGCTCCGAGGCTTCCCGCACGAACCCGAGTTCTTTTACCGCTTCCGAGAGGTGGACATCGACGCCGGGACCGACGCCGACGTCGCGGCGTGGTTCATTTATCTGAACAAGACGGGCTTCAATGGGCTTTATCGCGTCAATCGCGACAATCGTTTCAATGTGCCATTCGGACGTTACGTCAATCCCACCATTTGCAATCAGGATACGCTGCGCGCCGGTTCGGCGGCGCTTGCACGGGCGGAGCTGCTCGTCGCCGACTTCGCCCCCGTCGTCGAAGAGGCCGGGCGCGGGGACTTCGTTTACTTCGACCCGCCCTACGTGCCGCTCTCTGCGACGTCATCGTTTACATCGTACACGTCACGAGGCTTTGGCTACGAAGAACAGAAACGCTTGCGTGATACTGCTCTTGCACTGAAAAAACGAGGCGTTCGCGTGCTGCTGTCCAATTCGTCCGCTCCCTCCGTCCGCGAGCTCTATGCGTACGGATTCGACATTACCGAGGTATCGGCAACGCGACTCGTCAACAGCAAGGCCGCCGCTCGCGGCGCCATCGTCGAGCTGCTCATCAGGTAACGATGGCGCTCCCCCGGAACGCTCAGTCGTTCGCGGAGATGTAGTGTTCGCGAATCGAACAGCCCGAGGCAAGGTTCATCGCCGCGAGCTCCGCCATGTAGTCACTGTAGCGGTAAGAAACCGTGGCCAGGCCAAGCGCACCCGGTGCGGCCAGCGAGGTGGGGTCGAGCCCTCCGCCCTGCCGTTCCGGAGGTCCCAGCAATCCGCGAAGGTACGATGCAATCTCGGTCGACGACCGCGATGCTCGAGCGGTGTCGAGGTGCTCGCGAAGCGTGGTCACGTTGGCGAGGCGATCCTGTGCGTCGAAGCCGAGCGCGAGCTCGTCGATGCTACCCTCCGATGGCGACCGCCCGACCGTCTCTGGCGGGACGTTGACGCACTTGACGAAGCCAGGTCGGACGTCATCGCAGTGCAGGTGGGCGCGGTTTGCCCAGCGATGGATGTCTTGCTCGCGGGTGGTCCCCAGTATGAACCCGAGGGCGGGACGGGCCGGAGAGCGGACGTCGCCTTTGCGCGTCGCAAAGGCCAGGCCCCGTGCGGCGTCCATTTGGGCGGGCGTCATGCTTGTGCTTGCAAACGGGCAGCCGTTGAACCGCATCAGCCCCCTGAGCGCAGGAACGTGCAGGATCCCGCCCACCAGGACAACCGCTCCCAGCGTGAGCGAGGCGCGACGCAACCAGGTGGTACGAGCCGGTCGCGCCGGCCGCGGGTCATTGGCCGCCAGCATCGTAGGGCCTCGGTCCGGCATCGGCGGCGCTCGGGTCGACGATGGCGGGTTTGGTTGACGTGAGCACGCCGCCAATCGTTTGGATGTCGGCGGGGGCGACTCCCAGGACCTGCAACTCGCCCGCCGCGATCATCACGAACTTGTCGAAGGTCCCTCCTGAGATGTGAAGAGGCTGGTGGATGGTCATCATGTCGCGACATGTCCAGCTTCCGGCATCGTCGGTCACGGTGGTCGGGTACACCTCGGCGCCTCCGGCTGCGTTTCCGAGCTGATCGGTCAGGCACTCCTCGAGCTGAGAGACGTTGGGGTGGCCCGCGGGGGTAGGGACCGCCATCTGATTGAAGAAGTAAGTCGCGATGTCGGGATCGCCGAGCTCCGCTGCAACGACCTGATTCAAAGCAGCGCGAATCCCCGCGTGCGCGCCCAGGCGTTGGTAAAGAGTGGTCGTCGCGGCGTCCACGCCCGCGTCGAACGGCGCGGAACCAGCGTCGACGAGATGCGGATCCACGATGGCCGCTCTGGTGGAGTTGAGCACCCCGCCGATCGTCTGAATGTCCGAGGCGGCCACTCCGAGGGTTTGCAGCTCCCCCGCGGCGATCATCACGAACTTGTCGAAAGTACCTCCAGAAATGTGTAGCGAGCGGTGAATCGTGGCCATGTCGCGGCAAGTCCAACTGCCAGCGTCATCCGTCACCGTGGTTGGATACACCTCGGGACCACCCGCGGCATTTCCGAGCTGATCGGTAAGACACTCGGCGAGCTGGTCCAGCGTCGGGTGTCCAGCGGGCGTCGGGTTCGTCGCTTGAGCAACGAAAAAACTCGCGATGTCCGGGTCACCGAGCTCCGCCTGGATAACCTTGTCGAGCGCTCCACGGATGCCGGCGTGCCCTCCGAGACGCTGGTAGAGGGTCGTGGTCGATACGTCCGCGCCCGAGCTGCCATCGCTTGCGCCGGGCATCGCATCGCGTGCGGCCGCACCGTCACCGCCGTCGGCACTCCCGTCCGTGGTCTGGCTTCCAGTCTCATTCGTCGAGTCATGGCATCCGATGGCCAAGAGCGACGGCGCGAGGATCAACCCCATCGCGACCTTTTTATTTTTCGACGGCATGAATTGGTCTCCTCTGGCGGACCGGAAAACAGTCGCCAATCCTCGTCTGCGTGCCCAAACCCTCTATGGCTGGTTTCCCGGTAACTACGCGGGACCGATGCGCATCGATACGCGGAAACCGATCAAGCAGCCCGTGGGCGGCGCAGGTGTATCCAAAGGCTCGCTCGCACGTACCAGCTCAGTGGTGCAGTCGACAGAGTCGTCGCGATACGGACGCGCCGCGGTATCCACCCGTCGCTCAGGCTTGACATCGGAGAAGGCGATCGCTCACAGTTCGCTCACCGCTCGCGCGACTTCGGTGGGCCCTCCAGTCGAAAGAGCGATGTCTCCCAACGCATCCGCCGCGACGGGCCCCCTGGCGGTCTCCGCCGGGGATGGCGGTCCCCGGTCGCTCGACGATCTGATGTCGCGTTATGCCCGGGGAGAGAACGCGGCGCTCGACGAGCTTTATCGGCTGGGTGCGCCGCGCGTGCGTGGATTTCTGACGCGACTCTGCGGCGACTTGGCGCTCGCCGAGGACCTCACGCAAGACGCCTTCTTGCGTGTCTGCTCGGCGCGAGGGACCTTCGCCGCCGGGGCGTCTGCCCTTCCGTGGATGCTGGCGATCGCGCGAAATGCGTTTCGCGATCACGTCCGGCGGGAAAATGTCCGCCGAGCCCACCGCGAGGAGTCTGGGCTTCTTGCGCGCGTCCAGTCGGTGGAGATTCTGGAGAATGTCGGCGATCGCACCCTTATCGCGCGCCAACTGCTCGGCGTCGTTCAACGGGCCCTCATGAAGTTGCCGGTCCGGCAGCGGGAGGCGTTCGTGCTCTTGCGCTTCGAAGGGATCGGTCTGGAGCAAGCCGCCGATGTCCTCGGGGCCACACAGGGGGCGGTGAAGATTCTCGTGCACCGGGCTTACACGGCGATCCGCGAGGCCTGCGACAACGACGAGAGCGAGCGCGCGCAACCAACACTCCCCTCGGCGGCAAGATCATGAAAGAGGACTTCGACCTCGATCGTATCGCCGACATCCCTGACCCGATGCCGGGCCTCGCGACGCTGACCGCTTCACCGCGACGCGCGATGCCGTTTCTGGATCCACCGACTCGGTCCCACGTCGTCGTGGTTCGCTACGTCGCCTTGGTCGTAGCGCTTCTCTATCAGGGCATGTGGCTTGTCGTTTTCAACAAGCGTGGCGATCTCGATGCGGTTCCGCGCACGACGCTTTTTATGGAGATCGCCATCCCGACGGTCGCGGCGATGCTCGCCCTGACGGCGGCCATTTCGCCGGGCGAGCGCGGGATGGGCGCGCCGAAGGGGCGCCTGACTGTCCTTGTTTGGATGGCGCCGATCGTGTTTCTCGTGGCGACGCTCTTTGGTGGCCCTGCCGACGTCGATGGCGAATCATTTTGGCCTCACGCTTTGCGTTGTTTCATGCTGGTGGCGTTGTTCAGCGCGGCGCCCTTGGCGCTCGCTTGCTGGGCCTTCCGCCGCGCGTTCGTCGGCGCGCCCGCCTGGAGGGTCGCTGCCCTTGCCATGGCGTGTGCCGCGACGGGCGCTACCACAATGAGTTTCCTTTGCTCGCAGGGCAGCCCCGTCCATGTGCTCGTCGGGCACGGTGGGATGCTGCTCGTCGCTGGCCTTGGGGGAGCAGCACTCGGCCGGAGACTCGGCGAAGCATAAGCGCCGAGATCTGCCCTGCAGGCTATGTGACCACTGGCGATCGTGACTCGCAGCGCGGATTGAGCGTCACTCATGTCCGTTCCCCTCTCGCTCCTCGATCTCGCGTTCGTCCCGGCGGGGCAGTCGCCGCATGACACGTTCGCCGGCTGCGTCAGCGTCGCGCGGCTTGCGGAAAAGCTTGGGTATCGCCGCGTCTGGTACGCGGAGCACCACAACATCGCAACGATCGCGTCTTCGGCGACGAGCGTGCTCATCGCGCACATCGCCGCGCACACGAGCACGATTCGCCTCGGCGCGGGGGGCGTCATGCTTCCGAATCATGCGCCGCTCGTCATCGCCGAGCAGTTCGGAACGCTCGCGAGCCTTCATCCGGGCCGGATCGACCTCGGCCTCGGCCGTGCGCCCGGTACCGACCCCGCGACGTCGCGCGCGTTGCGCGTACATGCCGCGGCCGTCGACGACTTTGCGGACGACATCGTGGAGCTACAGGGCTATCTCGGCGACGCGTCAATCGTTCCGGGGATCGACGCCGTGCCCGGAAGGGGCACGCACGTTCCGCTCTACATCCTTGGTTCGTCACTCTTCGGCGCAAGACTCGCAGCGCGTCTCGGCCTACCTTACGCCTTCGCGTCGCACTTCGCGCCAGCCGCTCTCGTGGAAGCGGTCGCAATCTACCGCCGCGAGTTCCGTCCGTCGGAGCAGCTCACGGCGTCGTACGTCATTGCCGGCGTCAACGCGATCGTCGCCGACACCACGGAAGACGCAAATGAGCAGTTTGCCGCAGTGCAACGGTGGCGGGTCAAGGCGCTCCTCGGCCGCGGAGCGGGCGGCGAGCGGTGGACCGACGAGCGAGCGCAGGAGATCCTCGATTCGCCGGCGGGCCAATCGATGAAAGCCATGAGCCTTTACTCCGCCGTGGGCACTCGGAGCGAAGTCAAAGGGTACATCGCGCGCTTCACGCGGACGGCCGACGCGGACGAGCTGATGGTGGTTCATCCTTCCCCCGCGCTCGGCGCCCGCATGCGATCCATCGAGCTCCTTGCAGAGGCAAACCCGCCACGAGGTGGATGAGCCCGTCGCGGATCAGACCCACGCCGCGCGTCCTTGACGTACTCTTCGGCGAATGAGCAACCAATCTGCGTCGATGAGACTCGGACGCACAGGCCCCGATGTCTTCCCGCTCGGCCTCGGGTGCATGGGAATGTCCGGAACCTATGGCGCCACGGACGACGCGGAGAGCATCGCGACGATCCGCCACGCGATCGATCGCGGCTTCACGCTGCTCGACACTGGCGACTTCTACGGAATGGGTCACAACGAGCTCCTGGTCCGGCGCGGCATCGAGGGCGTGCGTGACCGGTTGCAGATCTCGGTGAAGTTCGGGGCCCTCCGCGGACCCGATGGAAAGTGGCTCGGCCTGGATACCCGCCCCGCCGCAGTCAAGACGTTTGCCGCGTACTCGCTCAAGCGGCTCGGTCTCGAAGTCATCGACATCTATCGACCGGCGCGCCTCGACCCCAGCGTTCCGATCGAAGAAACCATCGGTGCGATCGGCGACCTGGTGAAAGCCGGCTACGTCCGCCATGTCGGTCTCTCCGAGGTCGGCGTCGAGACCATCCGGCGCGCGAACGAGGTACAGCCGATCGTCGACGTCCAGATCGAGTACTCGCTCGCGAGCCGGGCGCCCGAGGCATCGATCTTCCCCGCCCTCGCCGAAATGGGCATCTCCGCTACGCTCTACGGCGTCTTCTCGCGAGGCCTGCTGACGGGCAGCAAGTCGAGCGGCGCGACCGATATCCGTCAGTACTTACCGCGCTTTGCGGGTGACAACGGCGTGCGCAACGCTGGAATCGTCGACGGTATCCGTCGGTTCGCCGCAGCCCGAGACATGACACCTGCGCAGCTCACGCTGTCGTGGGTACGTGCGAAACAACCTTCGTTCTTGCCACTCGTTGGGGTGCGTAACCGTGCACAAGTGGACGACGCACTCGGCGCACTCGAGAAGCCCCTCTCCGCGAACGACATCGCAGCGCTCGATGCGCTCGTCGCTGCGCAAGCAATCGCGGGGCCCAGGTACACCGCCGAGCAGATGGCACACCTCGACAGCGAGCGGTGAGTTGGTCGCCCGGCGTGCGCCGTCTTCGGCGGTCGACAGTGGCGGCAGGCACGCGCTTTGCTTGGGTGATCCGACATGAATACCAGCAATAGAAATGGGATCGCACGGGGCGGATGTCTGGTGGCCGCATGCCTTGCAGTCATCGCCGAAGCGGGCTGTGCCGCGCGCGTGTACTCCGAGCCGGTGCAAGCTTACCCCGGACCCGCGGCGGACCCGCTGGTGTATGTCGACACCGTCCCCGTGAACATCGAAGCCTACCCGCGCTACTCGTACGGAAGCGGTTATGCGTATTACGTCGATGGCCGCTGGTATCAGCGCGGGCCGCGTGGGTGGGCGTACTACCGCGAGGAGCCGCGGGAGCTCCAGCGCCAGCGCGTGTACGCAGCACCCGCCCCGGCGCCGGTATATCCGCGCGAGCGACCGTACGTTCAGCAGGGCCCCGAAGGCCCGCGCAATCGACCATACGTCCAGGAGAGGCCAGAGGCGCCGCGCCCCGATCGAGGCGTGATCGAGGAGCAGCCCCGCCGCCCGGAGCAGCCACGCCGTGCTCCGGCCGAGCGGCGCGA
>JALYHX010000132.1 GCA_030776305.1 Myxococcota bacterium | reverse complement strand
GTCTTCATTTGCCGTGGCCCAGCCCATTCATCCAGGTGGCGGCTGTCGTCGTTCAGGCGGTCCCGATCGTGCTCGGCGCGCGGTTCGGCACGGACGCACATTGGCGGCGAACGTTCGCGTGCGCGCTGCTTTGCTTCTTCGTTCTGTTCAATCATCGCACCGAGTACACATCCTTCGTTCTTTCCGCCATGGCGGTCTCTATTTGGTGGGCGACGACACCCCCCTCCCCCGCAAAGACGGGACTCGCTTTCTTGGTACTTTTCGTCCCGGGCCCATTCTTCACGTCGCCCGATCCGACCAGGACCGGCGCGCTTTCTTTCATCGCGGCGCACCGCGCTTTCCATCCGTTGCGCGTCGTGCCGCTCTTGATTGCCTGGGGGTGGATGATCTGCGAGCTGGTGCGCCGCTTTGCGTGGCGGAAGGGTCCGGCCCCACTCGTCGATTCGGAGATTCACGACGCTCATGCGAGGTGAGCCGGCCCTCGTGGTCGTGGATACGGCGTCGCGCCATCCGCGGCTCACGCTGGCGATCGCCCTTGCGCTGATCATGGGCCTTCTTGCGATCGCGAGCCGATTGGAGCTCCGAAGCAATTTGCTCGAGCTGCTGCCGCGCGATAGCCCGGGATTCCGCGCGCTCGAGCACCAGCTCGGACGCATTGGCGGTCGCTCGACGCTGCTCGTGATCGTGTCGTCCCCCAATCGGACCCAAAACGAGCGCTTCGTCGACGATCTGGCAGCGAAGCTCGACGAGGCGCGTCGCACTCCGACGCAGACCTCGCGCCTCATCGCATACGTCGAGAGCAACTCGAAAGAGCTGCGAGCATTCTATGAAAGGAACAAGTGGCTTTACGCCGATCTGGACGATCTTCGCAACGCAGACGCCGAGCTGGACCACCAGATCGCCATTCACAGCGGTCTCGTCGAAAATCTCGATGACCATGGCTCTACGACCGCCGGGGGCGATGGGCTCTCGGGCGGGGGGACAGGCGCCCTCGGAATGCATGTCTACGTCGACCGATGGGAGTCGCTTTCGAGAAATCGCGACCCTTTTCAATCGGGCTATTTCGAGACCGCCGATGGCAAGCTCGTCGGCCTGCGCATGGTGTCGAACGTCGATCTCGGCAACGCAAATGGCGACTTGCTGCTCGCTGAGACACGTCGAATCGTCGCCGAGCTCGACCCGGCGGTGCGATACGACGCCGCAATGCGCGTCGGTTTTACCGGCGACATCGCGAGCGCCGCCGACGAGAAGCGTGCTCTCACCGGCCAGGCCCTCGGCGCCACGGCGCTCGTGGTCGGGATCATCGGCTTGGCACTGGTCGCCTATTACCGGTCCATCGGCGCGCTCGTCATCGTCGGCCTGCCGGCCCTCGCCGGGGTGGCTGCCGCATACGCGTTTGCCGAGGTCGCGTTCGGTTATGTCAATACGTCCGGGGCCTTCCTCGGCGCGATCATCATCGGCAATGGCATCAACTATCCCATCGTCCTCCTGTCTCGGTATCAAGAATTCCGCGCGCGCGGAATGTCCCCAGAGACGGCTCGACGCGAGGCGGTCAGAAACGCCTTCCGCGCAGAGCTCGTCGGAGCATGCGTTGCGGCAGTCGCCTACGGGTCGCTCTCGCTGACGCGCTTTCGCGGATTCAGCCAGTTCGGGGCGATCGGCTTCATCGGAATGCTCAGTGTATGGATCTCGATCGTGCCGCTCGTTCCGGCCACGCTCGTGCTCGTCGAGCGCCTGCAACCGCGGTTGCCGCGCATTCTCCGTGACCGTCCCCCAAAGCTTCGCGACGACGGCAGCCGGAGCTGGGTCACACGGTGGGCAGCGCTCACGACGCGCCGCCGCCCACGGCTCTTTCTCGTGCTCGCCGCGATCGTCACCGTGGTCGCGACCCTGCCGATCCCGCGCTATCTGCGCGACCCTTGGGAATACGACTTTGGCAGGCTCGGCTCGAAGCAAACCGAAGCCACCGGTGCCGGGGAGTGGTCGAACAAGGCAAATGATGTCTTCGGTGGAAAGGCGAACCTGGCCGGTGCAGTGATGCTCGCCGATACGCCGGCCCAAGTGCCCCTCGTCAAGCGACAAATCCTCGAGAACGACAAGAAGGACGCGTTGGGATCGATGGTCGCCGAGGTGACGACGATCGATGACTTTCTGCCCGGCACCACCGAGGAGCAGACCGAGAAGCTCGCGGTGCTCGACGCCCTGCGGGCGCGTTTGACCGACCGTGTGATGACGGGGCTGAGCGCAGAGGAGATGACCACGCTCGCCCGGGTGAGGCCGCCGGACGGGCTACGCTCGGTCGGGCGTGAGGATTTGCCCCCTTTCGTCCTTCGCCGCTTCTCCGAGAACGACGGGCGTGTGGGCACTGTTTTTTATGTGAAGCCGAGAGACGACATCATCTTCGCCGACGGCCACAACCACCTTCGCCTGTCGCGGACCACCGACAACGTGCGCCTCTCGGACGGCAGTGTCGTCCAGACGGCGAGCCGGTCCACGATATTCGCCGAAATGCTTACGAGCATGCGTCGGGACGGCCCGCTCGCGTCGCTCGTCGCGTTCGTGGGCGTCAGTCTCGTTGTCGTCTTCGCATCGCGCAATGCACGACTCGCGGGCTCGGTCCTCCTGTGCCTGACCATGGCCGCGACGTGGCTGGTGGGTTGGGCCGCCTACCTTGGGATCCGGATCAACTACGTCAACTTCATTGCCTTGCCGATCACGCTGGGTATCGGGTGTGAGTATCCGTTCAACGTAGCGGATCGAACTCGGCTGTTGGGGGGCGACGCGACCGCGGCGGTCGAGCGCTCGGCGGGAGCGGTCCTCCTTTGTAGCTTCACGACGATCGTGGGGTATGGGTCGCTGCTCTTCTCCGATTTCCAGGCATTGCAGTCATTCGGAAAGCTGGCAGTGTTCGGAGAAGCGGCCTGTGTGTTCGCGGCGGTGTTCGTCTTGCCGTCGATCCTGGGGTTGACGAGAAGGTCACGAGACGCGCTCACCCTGCAACGCCCGCTTTCGCGCTGACGCTCGCGCTCACTCGTACGCTCACACGAAGGGACGCTTGCGCGCTGACACATGCATTGGCGGCGGCGGCGACACATGCGGCCGCATGCCCCGTCAGCTGCCCGAAGGCGCTCGGAAGCTCGCTGCCCGTTCGCACGAGCATATCGATGTCACCAGCGATGCGCTTTCCGTATGTGAGCTCGGCCTTGATGAGCGCGGGCAGATTGGCGTCGAGTGTGGCAACGAGCTTGCCCATTTCGCCGCTATTGACCGAGGCCGCGACCTTGACCCTGGGCTCGGTGCATTGCGCGGTGAGATCCGCGTGGACCTTGCAGCTCCCCTCGCAATGGGCATCCGCGCTCGGCGCCGCGATGGCCACGTCGCATTTCGGCTCTTTGAAATCCACATTGCAGCTGCCGTGGCAATCCTCCGAGCACGTCCCTCGGCACGTCCCGTTGCAGTGTCCTGCGCATTGACCAGAGCCCCCACCTGCCGCGGCCCCGGATTGGACCTTGGCTGCTGCCTTCCCCTCGCATTGACCCTGGCACTCGCCGTTGCATGTCGCGCTGCATTGGCCCGAGCACGCACCGTCGCATCGACCGTACAGGTGACCGGGTTGGCAGTGCGCTCTAACGTAACCGGGATCGACGTGCGCCTGGCACTGCCCCTTGCACGAGGCCTCGGCGTCCGCCGATACCTGGCACTGCGGAGGCGTGTAGTCCGCCTTGACCGACGCCGAGACCCCCGTCTTCAAAATCGTGTCCATCTTGGCGGATACCGCATTGCATGCTGCCGCGACGTGGCCCTCATTCGACCGGGGGACCATCTGATCCGCCGGGATGCCGAGATCGCGGCCCATTGCCTCGCATGCTGCGCCGACTTCCGCTTCCACCTTTGTGGCGACGGCCGCGAGATCGCCCGCGGCCGTCACGAACGCTCGAATCGTCGCGTTCGCCTTCGCGTCGGCTTCGAAGTCCGCGTTCGAGGCGCCCCCTTGGAGCTCGGGACAGGCCAGGTTGCCGACCATGTTTCCCATCCCGGCACCGCCAAAGCCGCCCATCCCCCCGCCGCATGCGATGAAGACGCTCGCCACGAAGCTGGCGGCAAGGGTGTATTTTCCGATCGTCCCTCGTTTCATGTTTTTTGCCTTCCCCCATGACCCTTGTCGGTCAACCATCCAGCGCCCAAGACTACTTGACGAGAACGACGTAGTCGATCGCTGTCGTCGCGAGCGTCACGTGCGACCCGGCCGCGAACGTCTTCTTGTAAAGTCCGTAGCTGACGAGCTTCGGACCGTTGTCACGCCACACGCCCGTCGCGCCAGTGTCTACAAACCCGCCACCCGTCACCCAGGCGGGGGCCCCTGCGCCCTTCGTGAACATGACGAAGACTTCTCCGCCGTTCGGAAGGTCGAACGCGAGGTCGGTCCGCTTGGTCGCATCGCCCTGGCGCCTCGTGGCGATGAAGCTCGCTCCGGTCGCAGCCGCAGGAATCGCGTCAAACGTGTTGTCCCCGGTGCCGTCGAAGTCGATGTAGAAAGGATGCTGAGCGGTGATCGGTGTATCGATGAAATACGCGGGGCCGGGGGTCGCGGTCAGGTTCGTGACCTTGGCGCCTGTATCGGGCGGCACCGTCATACCGCTTCCGCGGTAGTAAACGATCATCGTGTCGGTCGCGCCCGCGCCGTCGGTGACGCTGACCACGTTCTTGCCCATGACGAGCGCGTTCGGCCAGTAAAAGACGTCTTTGATCGGCGTCCCGTTCGGGTGTTTGTAGAGGTCGTTCGCTTGCGCGCCGACCGACGTCCCGTTTACGGTCAGCGTGAGCGTAGCCGCGTTCGAATAGGCCTTCACCGCTCCTTGCCCAGCGCCGTTCGCGCCACGCAAGAAGTAGTGTCTCCCGACGAGGTGTACGACCGTCGACTTCTGTGCCAACGCCTTGAAGTGGTAGAAGATGTCTTTCTTGAAGCCGCCGAACGTGACGAGACCCTTGCTATTGAGCAACCCGTGGTACTTGACGTCCGAGATGTCGCGGAACTGCCAGCCAGAAAATGCCGGCACGTGAGTCGGATTGCGGAATAGGTCGTCGAAACGCACTTCGTTGACGAGAGCGCCGTACTCTTCGGGTTCGTTCATGTCCCTGGAGAAGGTCATCGGAAATGCATCCGACGTGTGACAGGTGATGACCTGCCCAGCACCCGTTTCCGATACCCAGTGATCCCCGGCAGTCAGCCACGCGTACATCGTGGCCGTGTACCAGCCGGCGTACGTGTTG
The DNA here is from genome assembly GCA_030776305.1 of Myxococcota bacterium. Lineage (GTDB taxonomy): Bacteria > Myxococcota_A > Polyangia > Polyangiales > Polyangiaceae > Palsa-1150. The sequence goes on along the minus strand of JALYHX010000132.1, from coordinate 3,413 downwards.
TGGAACGTGAAGTCGACGTTCGTCGGGTTCTGACCGCTGGACGCGTAGACGATCGGCCGCGAAGGGTCAGCCATCTTCATCACGGCCGCATACTCTGACGTCGCAGCGACACCGCCAGCTTCGTTTCCTGCGCTCCAGAAGATGATCGAGGGGTGGTTCCAATTCTGGTAGACCATCTCGCGGCTGATGTCGTCGCCATTCATCGTACCGGCCCCGCCATTCGTGTGACCGTTCTCGGCCCACACCATGATCCCGCGCTGGTCGGCCAAATCGTATTCGAGCTGGGCATGGGGGTAGTGCACGAGTCTCATGTAATTCGCGCCCATCTCCTGGATGGCGTCCCAGTCGGCGACGAGCTCGTCGTCCGTCACAGCGGACGCGTGGTACTCGGTCTCCTGGTGCTTCGCCAGTCCGCGAAGGCGGGTCGATACGCCGTTCAGGATGAAGTCGGTCGCGCTCAACTGATACGACCGGAACCCGATGTGCTCGCCGACGGCATCGGTCAACACGCCGCCGACCGTGACGCTGACGACGACGTTGTACAGATTGGGCGTTCCCGGCCCCCAGAGCTTCGGGCTCATCACCATGCCCGTGAGCGCCGCGGCCGCGGTCGTTCCCGTCTTGACCGTGACGTCGGCCATCGTCGTGAGAACCGGATTGCCCGCGGGGTCGCTGACTACCTCTTTGACCGAGAAGACCTTGTCGGCTGGTCCGTCGTTGGTCACCAAGACTTTCGTATTCACCGTCGCAGACGCGCCGCTGACGTTTGCGGGAGTGACATAAACGCCGCTCGACGCGAAGTCCGTCGTCGCCACGTGATACGCATTGGTGGTGATGAGCCACGCTTTTCGGTAGATACCTCCGTACGTCTTGAATAGCCTGCCGTTTCCCGTCGTCGTGCCGTCAGGAAGGCAATCCGCGCAGGTTGCGTTGCTCGCCTGTACTGCGAGGACATTGGTGCCCATCGTCGCCGCCGACGTCGCGTCGACGATGAAGTGCGTGTAACCGCCGCGGTGTTGCAGGCCGACGTGCTTGCCATTGACGTACACGTCCGCGACTTGGGAAACGCCCTCGAAGTAGACGTAGACGCGTTTCATCAAATCTGCGGCGGTCAGCGAGAACTGCGTCCGATACCAGGCATTGGAGTACGTATTGAGCCCATTCGTGGTCGCCGTGACGGAGTCCCAGGTGTGGGGAACCGAGACGGTCGGCCAGGCGCTGTCGTTGTACGTCACGACCTCCGCGCCGGTCAGTGTATTGCTCCCCATGAATTTCCAGCCGTCGCGCAACTGCACCTTCGTTCGGTCCGTCGCCGGCACGGGAACGGGAGGGGGAACACCGGAATCGCCCATCGGACCTCCGCCACCATCCGCCGTGGGCATCGGTCCTGGATTGACCCCTCCATCCGCGTCGGGCGCGGGACTGCTTCCGTCCGCTCCGGGCACCGGCTGGGGTGGGCTTGCTCCGTCATCGCCAAACCCTGGGGGTGTCGTGGCGCTGCCGTCGGCACCGGTTCTCGGCGTGGTGCCCGCATCGTCCATCGGCAGGAGTGTGTTGGGTCCCGACCCACCGCCGCCGCACCCCACAGCAAGGACAACTCCAAAGCAAAAGACGGCACGTCTCATCCGTCAAAAATACGTTCCTTCGCCTCGGCAGCACGATGTTTCGCTTGCAACGTCAATTTGAACACCCGCGTGCGCAGACAACTACACTGGCGCCAAGTACGCAAAGACGAGCGGCGCCGCGTCACGAACGCGATGCCTTGACGATTTCGCTCTCGATTCGCCGGGCGTGTGCTCGTGCATCGAAGTCGCGCTCGATGCGATTGCGAGCCGCGCGCCCTTGTTCCACACGCAGCTCGGCGCTCGACGCGTAGCGAAGCATCGCTCCTGCGAGTCGCTCGACCGCGTTCGCGCTCGCACCTTCGGCGCTGCCCTCGACTGGCTCGAAATGCACGAGGCTCCCGGTGACGCCGTCCTCGATCATCTCGACCACACCACCCACGTCGAAGGCAATGACAGGCTTACCCAGTGCCATCGATTCGATGACCGCACGGGGCAGAGGGTCCGCATACACGCTGGGCACGACCGCGACGTCGAAGTCCGCCACCAATGGACGAACGTCTTCACGGAAGCCCAGCATGTGAAATTGCTCGTGGATCCCAAGCTCCGTGGCAAGCGCGCGACATTCGTCGACGTGATCGGGCCGAAAATCTTCCGGCGTGTCGCCGACGATGGCAAACGCGATACGGCCTCGTTCGGGCTCGCTGGTGCGATCGAGAACGATGCGAGCGGCACGTACCAATTCGACGACTCCTTTTCGGCGCAGCACGCGGCCGTGGCTACCAAAGACAATATCGTCGCTCCGCAGCCCGAGCTCCGTTCGAAGCGTCGCCCGAACGCTCGCGGGGTTGAAGTGATCGACGTCGAGCGCGTTGTGCACGACGGTGACCTTGTCGGCGCAATGCTGGAAAAGCTCCGCAGCCGCACGCGAGACGCACACGAGGCGCCGCACTCCCCTTCCCGCGCTGAGGCGTCGATGCAGACCAGCGACGGCGGGTGGTACCGATGTGTAGCGAACATGCCAAAGCGCCGGGACGCCCGTCATCGCCGCGACGGCTCCGCCCGCGAACTCCGCACTGCTGCCGTTGCAATAAATGAGATCGAAGCGACCGTTCCTCGTGAGTTGGATCAGTCGCGCGACTGCACGCGTCGCCTTGAACCCGTTGCCTGCCATGCGCGCCAGTCGGAGCGCTACGGGTGCGTCGAAGTCCCGCCGTTCGATCGGGCGATCCCATGGCTCGATCGGGTTCTCGACCAGGTCCGGCATGAAGTGAAGCTCGTCCGCGACGCCGTCCGCGGAGAGGAGGGCAGCGATCGCGCCATTTCGAGGGAGCACGACTGCACGGTGGACGACGGCCGGGTCGAGAAACTTGAGGATCGAATGCAGGCTGCGCCCCGGGCCGCCGTTGCGCGCGGTGTCGTTGATGAAGAGGACGCGCACCTTCCGGCGGGGATGCGCGGCGCTCGCGGTGGATTGCAGCAGCCCGCTCGTCGGCACAGGACTCGAGTGTACCTTCTCTCGGAACCTTCGCTGCACCGAGCATGTGCGGAAAGGGCGAAATGCGGGCTAGGCTGCGGGGCGGTGACATCGCGCGTTCTCCTTTGCGTGTCGATCGATTGCGAATGTGACAAGGGGCCGGCTTGGCGGACCCGCCTGCCGCTCGCGTTCGATGGCGTTGCCGTCGGCATTGTCGAACGACTGCACCCGCTCTTCCGCAGCTTCCGCGGCAAGCCGACGTACTTGCTCTCGCCGGAGCTCTTGCGCGAGCCGCGCTGCATCGAACAGCTGGCCGCGCTCCAAGGCGCTGAGCTGGGGACGCACCTGCATGGCGAGCTCGCGGAGCCCGGAGC
>JALYHX010000131.1 GCA_030776305.1 Myxococcota bacterium | reverse complement strand
GTGCCGGCCCGCGCGCCCGGCTCGCTCGATCCTTGCACCGTGCTGGGTGCCACGCAGCTGTCGAGCAATGTGCCTACGTCATCGCCGCCTGGGCCGCCGTGGGCCGACGGCGTTCCCTACACCGATGCGGGTGACTTTGCGGAGCAGCCGTCCGTCGGGCCTCAGTGCGGGTCACCTGCGGGCGACGCCGGCACGATCTCGGAGGCTGGAACCTCACTGGACTCCGGAGCGATCGACGCGAGCAATACCGGGGTGCCGGCGCCTGCTTCGCACCCCTCGTCGATGGCGATGCGCAGCGACATGCCCGTCCTTTACGTCGCCGACGACGCCTTGCCGGTCATCCACGTCATCGACCTTCACGATCCAACGAGCCCCCGCGAGCTCCAGCCACTTTTGGCGACGAACGTCGCGGATCCTGCGCAGCGCGTTGCGGTGGGACCGATCGCGATCAGCCCCACGACGCACGACTACAAGACGTACCTTTACGCCGTCGACGCCCGCCAAGGCTCGCTGATGGTTTACGAGATCACCGACCCGGCGACGTCCCCCCATACTCCGCTGCAGCGCCCCCATCCGGAGCTCAACCCACTCGCTCCGCTCGACCGTTTACGGTTCTCCGCGCCCGTCGCGACAATCGCATTCGCCCGGCACGACTGGCCGGTCCCGTCGCAAACGGATTCCCTGCACCAGTACACTGGACTTCTCTGCAATCCGAACCCCCACGCACATCCAGATGCGGGCGCCTTCGTGGATCGCGGTGCGTACTATCGCGCCGATCAAGCGGGGCTGATCCAATCGATGGTCACCAACGGCGGGACGGTGCAGACATTCCCCAGCCGGCTGCGAGGCATCTTCGCGTTCGCCACACTGTCGAGCGGCACGGTCGTCACCATCGACGTCGACGATTGGGATGCGCCGTGCCGGCGGCCCGATCCGATGGCGGGCGGTCAGGTCACCGGAGCGCTGGACATTCCCCAGACCGACCTCGGGGACCTCGACCCGTATCACGCGCCGCAGACGTACAATCAGAACATTCCCGAAAGCCCCGCGGTGACACTCGAGGCATTCTTTCCCGTTTCCGCACCGCATCGGTTGCGCTCCGGATCGCTCCTTCGCGCGGACCCCACGGCCGGCGTGCACGTGCCGAATCTCCTCAGCGTTCCTCAGCTCTACAACGCGGGCGGTGCTCCTACCGTGCTGTCAGCGGCGGGTGGATCGATTGGACCGCTCCTCTTGCCTGCGCCCATGCCAGCCGGTTTCATCGATCCGACGTACATCCAGAACCCCACCGAACCGAATCCGACTGCGCGGACGGTCTCGTCGTCCGGGCTGGCAACTGCGAGCGCGACAGGGAGCCCGATCCCGCGCGCCCTCTTCCCGGGCGGGCCGGATCGAGGCGCGGCGGGCGTACGCGTCTCGTTCGACGATCCGACGGCGCACCAGGACCAAGACTGGACCGTGACCTATGAGGGAGCGCTTCCGACGGTGAGCGGCATCTCTGCGACCATGTCCAGCGCCTTGGACATCCCCGGCGCTGAGGACCCCAGCCCACGGACGTTGACGTTTTCGGCGCCGGGGGCGCACTTCTGCGCGCGTGGCATCGAAGACTGGGATCTCGGGCAGGCGCGCGCCAATCAGGTGATCGCCACAATTGCCACGGCGTTTCCGGATCCGAAGCCCGTCATGCCCGCCGAATTGCCCCGATGGACTTCGGATTACCTCGAGATCACCGACGACTTGCTTGCCTCCACCGATCCGTACTGGGGTTTGCAAAGCGCGTGTCAAAACGTGCCTTACGTCACGGCCAACGATCGCTACAATGCCTGTCTGACGACGTTCGGTGCGGCGACGGATGCCGACACGCACTTCGCGCGTGACCTGCCGATTCTTCATGCCCGCGATGACTCACTCGAAGTCGGCCGCTTCGGATGGTTCGACACCGACCCGAATGGACCGACGGGGAACGTCGTTCCAGAGCAGACCACGAACCGCGTCGTCGTGCAGGCCGACCCGAGCAACGCGCCCTTTCTGAAATTGACCCGCTGCTGCTTCCACGACCAGGCGTCATTCAAGGTGCGCACCGGAGGCCAATGGGTCGCGGCGGGCACCAGCGTCGGCTTGCTTCACCACGTCAAGGCGGATCCCTCCGGCGCGTGCGTCCTCTCCTGCGACCCGCGAGATGCATTGATGAACGCGCGGGCCTTCGACATCCCATGGGCAGCAGACAACATGAGTTGCACGCTCGCGGCCATGCCCACGTTCGACCGCGACAGCCCGCTCGCCATGCGCAACCCGATGTTCTCGTTCGTCGCGTGGAGCGGCTGTCCGGGAGCCACGCCCCAGGGATTCGGCGACCACACGCTGACGACGCGCGATCTCGCCTGGAGGTTCTCGATGCGTGGGAGCTTCTCGCCACTCACCGTGTCACTGACGTCGGCGACCACGGGCAGTGCCGTCAGTCCGCAGTCGATGCGCTACATCCAGCCGCTTGGGCAGCTCGCCGTGGTCGATGGCGAAAATCAGGGGCTGGTTCTCATCGACCTCAACCTCGTGACCGTCGTCAACAACTACTTCTGACGGGTCACGCTGGGAGCTGCGGAGGCGTGGCTTCGCACCGCGGGCGGGCGTAGACCTCGCGCGTTGCCTATCGTAGCTACTGCCCGCGATGTCCAAACCCGCGCCGACGCCGGTGATGCGCCAGTACCTGGCAGCGAAGGCCTCGCATCCGGACGCGCTGCTCTTCTTTCGGATGGGCGATTTTTACGAGCTCTTCTTCGAAGATGCCGTTGTCGCTGCGCGCGCTCTCGACCTGACACTCACATCGCGCAACAAAGGCGCGGAGGACGAAGTGCCGATGGCGGGCGTGCCTCACCATGCCGCGAGCGCCTATGTGCAGAGGCTCCTCGACCAGGGATTCAAGGTCGCCATCTGCGAGCAGATCGGCGACCCGTCGAAGATCAAAGGAATCGTCCCGCGCGAAGTCGTCCGCGTCGTCACCCCGGGCATCGTATACGACGACGCCGGACTCGACGCCCGCCGGAATCATTTCCTGGTCGCGATCGAGCAGGGGGGACCCTTCGGTGTCGCTGCGCTCGATCTTTCGACGGGCGAGCTGACCACGTGCGAGGCGGCCGATGCCGCCGGCGCCTTCTCGGAGGTCGTGCGCCTCGATCCACGAGAGGTTCTCGTAGGCCCCGGGGCCGACGCCGTGGCGAAGTTCCTCGAGCAATCGCATAGCCGGGCGGTCTTGTGCTCGCTGTCCGACCGACTCGACGACGCCGCGGCGGACGCGATTCTCGCCACGCAGCTCGGTGCCGGCGAGGCCACGGCATCCTGCGGCTCGCCGGTGGCGAGGCGGGCTGCGGCGCGCTGCGTGGCGATGGCA
>JALYHX010000130.1 GCA_030776305.1 Myxococcota bacterium | reverse complement strand
CATCGCAATCAGCGGGGCATTGCTCGCGGTGAAAAACCCATCGGTCATGTGCGACTTCTCGTAACTGAAGCCGGCGAAGCCTGGCCCGAGGCGCCCCACCGCCGAGGCCCGCGCGACCGTGACGGTCCCAGGGACAGAGGGTCCAGAATACGAGGGCCCGCCGTCCACGGGCGTTCCCCAGCTCGCGTCATACCCGGCGTCGGCGCCCGAGGTGCCGGAGTCGACCAACGCGCCGGAGTCGACCAACGCGCCGGATCCCGAACCCCCACCCGACGAGCTGCCGGAAGACGACGACGACATAGGAGCAGATCCCGACGAGCTCCCGGAGGATCCTCCCGGCGGCGCGCCCATGGATGCTCCTGAAGATGACCCGGTCGGGGCGCCGGACGACGATCCCGACGACCCACCCGATGATGGTGCTGTACTGGCGTCCTGCCCTGCGGATCCCGCATCGGGCGCGTCGGTCGATGCGCTCGAACATCCCGCAGCGATGCCGCACACGACCGAGCCTGCCGCGAAAGCGCGCAAATACCGCGCGCGGAGCGAGCGCGAATGAATCTCGAACATGGATGATCGTGTCCTACCGCGGGCTCCATCAACCTGTCCTTGTTTTTAGAGACGCAGAAGAGACCACGCCGCCAGCGTACCCAGGAAAGTAGGCGTCGAAGTCCGCGCCGTCGGCCTGCCAGCGAGACGAACAGCGGCGGTTACTTCACTGGAGGGTGGGCCCGCCCAATGCTGGTCTTGCAGGTTGCCGCTCTGAAGACGCCAGACGTCGATACAGTGGAGTGGCTGGCGGGGTTCGCCAGGCTCACGCTCCGTCGGGGCAACCTCGCCGCCCGGTTCGGGCGAGGACCTCACGCGACGCGCTGGTTCTTCTGGACGCGGGCCCGTCACGCACGGGCACGCCGTAGACGTGCCGAGCTGCAAGAGGCTGCTATGGTTAGCGAAGCCACTCCGAGGCATTGACCGCCGCGCCGCCGCACGTGCAGGCGCCGCGACAGAGCACGCCGGCGGTGATGCCGGTGCAGTCGGTACTACTCTGGCAAGACTGGTCGTACGTCGTCAGATCGACGTCCACGCATGCCGAGCCGTCCGGGCCGGCTTGTGCAGCAGTGGAATGGCACGCGGGAGGATCGCTGGGCAAGCCGTTGCAGACCGTGCAGACGCCGCCGAGGCACTGCGGCGTAGGCGATGCGGGACATGAGCAAAAGGGGCCGCCGCCAGGATGAATCGACGACAGCACCGACTCGTAGTGCGCCGGTCCCGATAGGTTGATTGCCGCGCCGCCAGGCAAATGCATTTGTACCCGGAGCAGATTGGTCCGCTGACTATCGTGAGGCAGTCCATGGAGTGCTTGCACGAAAGGTCGTAGCTCGCCGGGTCGATGTGCACGCAGGTTCCCCCGTCGCCGCTTGCTCCTCCCCCATCGCTGGGTTCGGCTTCGTCGCTTCCATCCCCGCCATCGGTGCCGGTTGGAGCGTCGCTCGACGAATGGTCTGGGTTGCCTGCGTCCAACTTCACGTCGACGCTGCCGTCCCCTCCGCAGGGAACTGCTCCGCCCCACGCTGCCCGTTGAATCGTCACAACCTGTGAGGATTCGCTCGGACAAGAGAGAAACTTCAACTATCCGTACGCCCGGAGGGATTCGAACCCCCGACATGTGGCTTCGAAGGCCACCGCTCTATCCAGCTGAGCTACGGGCGCGCGAGAGATATGACGCACCGACTATCATGCGGCGTCGAGCGCCACCAGTAAACACACGCGGTCTGCACCCTTGACGCTGCGCTCCCTCGCAGCGTACCCGTGGCCCATGGAGGCCTCCGAGATCTACGGACGGGAGGCCATTGCGAACATCGTGCGCGCCTTGCCGCTCCTTGAACGCGCGTATTCGATTGCGCGTTTCTCCATCCTTCGTCCCAAGCTGCTGAGCGTCATGGATCTGCTTCTTACGGACGAGGGTCGCATCCTCGACGTCGGTTGCGGCTTCGGGCTCTTCGCTGCTTACTTCGGGCAGACCCATGCGCGCCGGCGAATCGTCGGCGTCGACCCAGACGCGCGGCGCATCGGCATCGCGCGCCGGGTCGCTACGTCGCTCGGCCTGCGCGACTATTCGTTCGTCGTTGGAGACGTGCGCAGCGCGTCGCTCGAGCACGGGTTCGACGCGGCATACGTGCTCGACGTGATGCACCACCTGCCGAAGGAAGATCAACGGCCCGTGCTCGAACGCCTGCGCGGGCTGCTCGTCCCTGGCGGAATGCTGCTCGTCAAGGACATCACCACCGAGCCGCGCCTCGGGCTGCTTTTCACGGAAACGCTCGACCGCCTCATGGTAGGTTGGCGCGAGCCGCTGGCTTACCGCCACCATCGCGAATGGGGCGAAATGTTGACCGGTCTCGGCTTCAAGGTGCGGATGGTACGCGTGCCCGATGTCCTTCCGTATCCGCACGTCGTCATTGCCGCGACCAAGACCTAGCTTATCGCTCGGCTGCGCTAGTACGGCGCGGTCACGAAGGGCGTCGCTTCCCCGTGCCCGCAATTCGGACCTCACTGCGCCGCGGCGAATAGTAGCGGTAGAGGAGCGACACGAGCCGAGCGGCAAGTGGAAGGCGGGTTGCGCGGGGGAGAAAATCAGCCAAACAAACGCCTTCCCTTTTTGAACGCTCGCCTCACTGGAATGCGCACCCATTGGAGGAACAAGCTTCGCGGCCCCTTACCGCGCGGCGCGCACCGAGCCAGCGTGCATAGTAGGCGTTTTCGCGCCCGACGATTCAGAACCCGCCCCCGAGCGTGACCTGCTGCCTGCTCAACCCCAGGGCCTGCACGCCCACGTTGTACGGATGTCCGTCCGCGGCCTTCCAAACGATATCCGTTCGAGTCGCGACACGGTCAACGGCCGACCGACGAACCGCCGACCCATGGTGACGGGACCGTTCAACCATCGGCCAAGTCGAATGATGTGTGAG
>JALYHX010000129.1 GCA_030776305.1 Myxococcota bacterium | reverse complement strand
CCCCAAGGATCTGGCGCGCGAGCTCATCGCCGAGGGGCGTATTCGCTTCTTCGCTCGCGACGCGCGTGACGAGGACCCCGGCCGAAGTCGACAGGATGAGTGCGGGGATCTGCGTGACGAGCCCGTCGCCAATGGTGAGCAGACCGTAGCGCTGCAGCGCTCCGACGACGGGCATCCCCTTCATGATGGTGCCGATCGCAAGACCGCCGAGCAGGTTGACTACCAGAATGACGATCGACGCGATGACGTCGCCCTTGACGAACTTCATCGCGCCATCCATGGCCCCGTAGAACTGGCTCTCGCGCTGCAACAGGCGTCTCCGGCGCCGCGCCTCGTTGCCGTCGATCGTCCCGCCACGCAGCTCGGAGTCGATGGCCATCTGTTTGCCTGGCATCGCGTCCAGCACGAACCGCGCCGCCACTTCGGCAACTCGCTCGGATCCCTTCGCGATCACGACGAACTGAATGATGGTCAATACGAGAAACACCACGGCGCCGACTACGTAGTTGCCTCGGACGACGAACGTGCCGAAGGCTCGGATGACCTCTCCCGCATTCGCCTGGAGCAGGATGAGCCGTGTGGATGCGACGTTGAGCGCGAGGCGGAACAGCGTCGTCAGCAAGAGAAGCGTCGGGAAGGTTGCGATTCCGATGGAATCGGGGACGTAGAGGACGACGAGCAAGATCGCGACCGCGGCCGACAGGTTCATCGAAATCAGGAGATCGAGCGTCCACGTCGGTAGTGGGACGATCATCAGCCCGACGACGAGAATCACGAGCCCCGCAAGCGCCACGTCGGCGCCGGCGAAGCTGCCCCGGCGGCCCGGCGAAATCTGCAGGAGGCGCGCTGCCACGTGGCGAGGCTACAACATTTCGTAGAGCGGGCTCGACGGCGTTACCCTGCTCCACGCTATAATGGCTATCGCCGCCCCATCATGCCGCCCAATGACGACCGCGGACCGACCGTGAAGCCCGAACACGGCCCCGAGTGGGACGTGGCGCCGGCTCCAATGCGCCGGACGGGATACGGCCAAACGGACCTGGGCCGCAAACGCGCGACCAACGAGGACGCGTTCTTCACCGACGACGAACTGGGGCTCTACATCGTCGCCGACGGAATGGGTGGGCACGCCGCGGGCGAGGTAGCCAGTCGCGAGGCGGTCGACACGCTCTACGGAATGGTCAAACGCGGCGTGCGCGGGCGACGGGAGCTGATCGACCCCGTCTCGGACGCCGATTCGATGGCTGCTTGTCGTCTGATGGAAGCGGCGGTGCAAGCAGCGACGTACTTCGTCTACTCGATAGCCGAGATCGATCGCGACAAGAGCGGGATGGGCACGACGATCAGCGCGTTGCTGGTTCTGGGCGAGTACGCGGTCACGGCCCAGGTGGGCGACAGCCGCATCTATCGAATCGACGGCGACATCGTGGAGCAGCTGACCGAAGACCACACCCTAATCGCTTGGCAACTCAAGCAGGGTCTCATCACCCCTCAGGAGGCCGCTCGTTCGCCGCATCGCAATGTCATCACACGAGCGGTCGGCAATCGCGAATACGTCCAAGTCGACACGGGATGCATTCGACTTGCACCCGGCCTGCGATTTCTCCTGTGCAGCGACGGGCTGCACGGGTACCTGCACGAGGAGGATATTCCTTCGATCGTCGCGATGGGTGGCGCCGTGGCGGTCGAGCGCTTCATTGAGCTCGCGAACGAGCGGGGTGGCAAGGACAACATCACGGCGATTCTGGTCGAGCTCGAATGACGCGCGCGAGACCGAAGCGTGTGGCCGGACGGACGTTGGAGACGAAAGCTTGCCCCTTGCGTCGTCGAGCTGGTATCGCCTTTGGCTAGGTGGACTTGGGTCCGTGGTCCGACGGACGCACGCCAAACGCCTCCCGCGCCGGCGGGGCGCGGAAAACACGCGCGAGGCTCTATGGCTCGCAAGTCGATTCGCGGTGGGCAGCACGGGTGACCAAATGAACAGAAGGCGCGTCGGGGTGCTGATGGGCGGATCGAGTTCGGAGCACGAAGTCTCCGTGCGCACCGGAGACGGCGTTGCGACCGCCCTCGCCAGTCGTGGCCACGATGTCGCGCGAATCCTTTGGGACCGGAGCGGACCGGGGCTCGACGAGCTAGTTCGTGCGGCAAGCGTCGAAGTCGTGTTCCTTGCGTTGCACGGGCGCGGTGGCGAGGACGGATGCGTGCAAGGGATGCTGGAATTGATGGGCATTCCGTACACGGGCAGTGGTGTCCTCGCGAGCGCGCTCGCGATGGACAAGCTCAAAGCCAAAGAGATGTTCCGGTTACACAACGTGCCGACGCCGCCGTATTACGT
>JALYHX010000128.1 GCA_030776305.1 Myxococcota bacterium | reverse complement strand
GCCACCAGAGCATATTGCGCGCCGCCCGCTCTGTCGGCAGGCAGATCGTGCGTGAATAACGACTTGTGGCCCGCATGCATGACCTTCGCCCGTACCGGCCCCGGTGGCCACATGCATGCAGGGCGCTCGTTGGGCTGCGGCCCGGGGAGCATGTCGAGCTGAGCCTCTTTCGGGACCCGATGCGCCGCGCCTGGGCCTGACGACGAAAGCTCGGGCCAGATTGTGCTGCGAAAAATGTGGCGCGTGGTGATGGAGGAATTCAACGTCGATCTCTTCAAAGTGGCCATCAGCGCGGTCATTCGCGTTCCGCCTCAGGGCGCCTTCCGACGTGCCCGCACGGCGTTGCTGCGCCGTCTTGGTCTGCGGATTGCCGTGACGTCGCGGCTCGCGGGCGCCCTATACATCACGGGGTCGGGATCGGTCTGCGACCTCGTGTCCATCGGTCCCGGCTGCCACATCACCGGACCGCTGCACATCGATTTGGCTGCGCCCGTGCGCATCGGGGCCAACGTCTACTTGGGCCACGAGGCCATGTTGCTTACCGTGGATCACGAGGTCGGCGCGACCACGCAGCGTTGCGGACGGCTCGCCTCCGGGCCAATCGAGATCGGAGATGGCGCTGCTCGCGCGTCGTGATCCTCCCTGGCGTTCAGATCGGCAACGGAGCCATCGTCGCGGCGGGTGCGGTCGTGACTCGGAACATCCCCCCGTGCGCGCTGGTCGGCGGCGTTCCAGCCAAGTTTGCGCGAGATCTCGAAGAGACTATCGCACGGGAGCGCCGTGGCCTTTTCACGGTCGCGGACTAAATCGCGATTTCGACGTCGAATCTTGGCGACCCTACACCGACGAACGAGGCTCGCGCTCATGAAGATGTGCCGTTACCCTCGAATGTGACCGCAACGATCCATATGAAGTGATCGATTCGTCCCTGCCGCGAACGAGGAATCCGTCATGGCCCAGATCACGTCCGAACGTCAAAACAGGATCCTGTTGGTGGACGATGACCCGCCGGTCCTGCGGGCCTACACGAAGGCGCTTGGCAGTCGCGGATGGACGGTCGAACCAGCCACGGACGGCAAACAAGCGATCGAACGCCTGCACGATGCCTCGTTCGAAGCGATCGTGAGCGATGTCTCCATGCCGAAGATGGGGGGGTTGGAGTTCTTGCGTGCGGTCCGGGAGTACGACCTCGACGTGCCGGTGATCTTGATAGCCGGAGAGCCTGGGCTCGATTCCGCGATCCGTGCGGTCGAATACGGCGCATTCCGTTACCTGCTCAAACCAGTCGATCTCCATGTCCTCGATGACACCATTCGTCGCGCGGTGCGGCTCCACGCCATGGCTCTTCTCAAGCGGCAGGCGCTGAACGTCGTCGGCATCGAAAACCGGCGGTTGGGGGACCGCGCTGGGCTCGAGGCGAGGTTCGCGATGGCGCTCAAGCTCTTCTGGATGGCCTATCAGCCCATCGTCGCGATCCGAGAAAAGAGCATCTTCGGGTACGAGGCGCTGCTCCGCTCCTACGAACCCACGCTCCCAACGCCGGGCGAAATGCTGGAGGCTGCGCAAAGGCTCGGGCGAGTGCACGACCTCGGGCGGGCGATCCGTACGCGCGTTTCGGACGAGGCCGGCAAAGCTCCGGCGGGCGCCAAGATTTTCGTCAATGTCCACGCACTCGATCTGAATGACGAAGAGCTCTACCGCCGCGACTCCGCGCTCACGATGATCGCTGAGCGCACCGTCATCGAGATTACGGAGCGTGTTTCGCTGGACGGTGTGAGGAATGTCGTGTCGCAGGTCAAAAGGCTCCGCGCGCTGGGCTTTCAGATCGCCGTGGACGACCTCGGCGCAGGCTTCGCGGGACTCGGCAGCTATTCACAACTCGAGCCCGACATCGTCAAGATCGACTTGTCGCTCGTCCGTGGTCTCGACACCGAGCCACGAAAGCAGACGATCGTGCGCTCGATGAAGCGGCTCTGCGACGACCTGGGGACGTTGGTCGTGGCCGAGGGCGTGGAAACGCCCGCTGAGCGCGATGTGCTCGAAGAGCTCGGATGCGATCTCTTGCAGGGCTACCTCTTCGCGAGGCCGGAGCGCGGGTTTCCCGTGCCGCAAGCTTGCGTTTAGTGGTGGACTAATCGCGCCGCCGCCGGCTCCGTCGACGCTGCGCCGCGGCACTGGCCAGGGCTACCGCAACCACGGATC
>JALYHX010000127.1 GCA_030776305.1 Myxococcota bacterium | reverse complement strand
CCTCCCGAAGGACCGTCTGCCCAAAGGCGCGATCGAGCTCGAGACGGTCGCCCAGAGCGCTGCCGCCCACCACTCGATACCCGTCCCGCCGCAGCGCGTCTTGAGTCGCTCCCTGGCCAGTTCCCTCGAAGAGAATGAGGCCCCGATCGGACGCGCCACCCACGCCACCCACCCACGACAAGTCGCTTTGCCAGTCGGGGCTGCGCGGAAGAAGGCCTTCGAGGATATCGGACGATTCTCGCTCGGCGATGTGGACGCGCACGTCGTGCCCGCGTGCGATGAGTCTCAAATAGAGGTCGCCGAGGTCATTGTGCTCGCCGATTCCGAGGACGCGCATGGTCAAGCAGCGATGGCCTACCAATCAGGATTGACGAGCTGCCGTGACCGACCAAAGCGCCGTTCGGTAGCGCCGGAAGCACCGAGCCCCGGCTTCCAACCGCATGAGTGCACCTTCTGCCATGGCTCCCGCTGCTTCTGGAAACTCTTCGACGAGCGGCACGATGACCTCTCGGTTCCAGAGGAGAGAGTGCTTGACGTCGAGGGTCGCGTGCAACGCGAAATAGCGGCGCGCTTCACCAGGCACGTCGAGCCGCTTCAGCCCCCGGTTGACGAATTCGGAGCGCCCTGACGCCGTGAGCTCGATGACACCAAGAGCCCCCACCGAGTGCCATGCGAGCCGCCGGTCGGTCGCCAAGGCGACCATCAAGTTGCCGAGTGCAAGGGCCTCCCAGCACGGCTCGACAGCTGCGTAGTTCTCGTCGTTGGCACTGCCTGCAAGGGAAAAATGCCGAGCGAGAGTTCCGAGGAGACGTCCATGCATGCCCCCTTCGTGGCCGCAGCCCATTTCGTCCCAATAGTTGCGCGCCATCTCCACCTTCGCGCGGGCCGGGAGTTTGACTTGGGTCATTGCCACGAGGTCGTCGAAGCCCGCCTCGCCCGAGATTTCTTGGCCCAGAAACCACCGCATTTCTTCCCGGGTTGCCGTTGCGGCGAGCCACGGAAAGAGCGGATCGCCCTGGCCAGGGCCGGCCTCCCGCAGACCCTCGAACCATTCGACGAATGCATCCGGCGAAGTCGGCGCGAGCCTCGCCTGCGTTGCAACGCGCTCACGCTCCCGTTCGATGAAACCGTGTTCAAGCCGGCGCGCGGCGATGTCCTCGTGCAACCATTGCTCGAAATCAGGCGCATGGGGTGCAGGGCGCAGCCGCGCGCGCTGACGGGCGGCGAGATCCGAATGAAAGGCCACGCTGTCGTACTCGGTTCGCGCCGATCGTCGATCGGGCGTGGTCGTTGGCATCTCTCACCCACGGTGCAAGATGGATGCCCTACGCACAAGCGAAAAAGAGCGGCTGACGAGCTTCAATTCCCACCCACAGCCTCAAAGCTCCGGCGCAGAAAACGTGTCGCATGCCTTCAGCGAGCCTGTCTCTTCGCCCCGGCGGAACCAGCGCACCCTCTGCTCCGAGGACCCGTGCGTCCACGACTCGGGTGTTACCGTGCCCTTCGTCATTCTTTGCAGCCGATCATCGCCGACTGCTGCCGCGGCGCCCATCGCCGACTCGATGTCGCCCGACTCGAGAATTGCGCGCTTCTCGGTCGATCGTGCCCAAATGCCTGCAAAACAGTCCGCCTGCAACTCGAGGCGCACGGATCCACCCGTCGCCCCCGTGGAGCGCACGGAGCCAGCGCGCTGGCTGATTCCCAGCAGCTTCTGAACGTGATGCCCGATCTCGTGGGCGATGACATAGGCCTGCGCAAATTGCCCCCGCGCCCGAAATCTGCCCGCAAGCTCACGAAAGAAACCAAGATCGAGATATACCTTTTCGTCAGCTGGGCAGTAAAACGGACCGGTCGCGGCGTCTCCGAAACCGCACCCCGTCTGGGTGGAATCCTCGTAGAGAACGAGCTTCGCGTGCCGGTATGTCCGCCCTTCCGCCGCGAACTGCTGCCCCCACGTCGACTGCACGTCATCGAGGACGAACGACACGAAGTGCACTTCCGGGGTCTCTGCCGCCGCGGTGGCCGCGGGTGCATCGGCGCCGTGCGCGCGTTGCGTGTCCGCGCCCGAGAAGAATCCGCGGGCGACATAAAAGACGATGCCGCCAAGGATAATCACCCAACCAAACGGTGTTCTCAGCAGCCACGGCAGGAGGAAGAGCAAACCGCCAATGCCGCCACCAGCCTGCGCTGGTCCCTGGCCGCGTCGATCGACGACATCCGGACTTTCGTGCGATTCATCCCAGCGCATGGCTTGAAGGCGTAGCATCGGGCGCGCCAGGCGTCGGCGCTGTTTCGGCGGACGCGACCCTGCGTCTACAACCTGCGACACCGAGGCAAGGGGTCACACCCACACGAATTTGCCACGCGTCAAACGCTGCCTTCCTGGGCGGCGCCGGTGGTGTTACGGCCAAGTGGCGACTCTTCGTAGTGTGCAAGTAAGTCGGCCGGATGTTGGTAAATCGCGATTGCACCCCGGAGCTCGTCGTCTCGCCAGCCTCCACATCGCAGCGCGATCGTCGCCACCCCCGCCCCACGTGCGGCCGCCACGTCGTACGGAGTGTCGCCGAGCATGAGGAGCTCATCTGCGTGAAGACCAGCCCGGGCAATCGCGGCACGGACGATATCGGGATCGGGCTTCGACGCATTTGCGTCGCTCGACGTGGATTCTGCGTCGATGAGGTCGCCGACGTTTGCCGCATCGAGGAGCCCGCGAAGCTCTTGTTTGGAAGCCGATGTGGCCACGATGCGCTTCAAGCCATGGTCTCGCATCTGCTCGAGGAGCTCGCGCGCCATGGGGAAAGGCCCGACCCTCGGCAGATATTTGTCGTTGAAGATTGCGCGGCGTCGTTGGACGATCCGACGGCCCTCATCGGAGTCTTCGTCGATGCCCACCGTTTCGATCAGCAGCTTGTCCCCGCCCTTGCCGATCCGCGTTCGGACCGCATCGAACGGGACGCCGCGCAACCCGAACTCATCGAATGCATCGAGCCAGGCTCGCGCGTGAGCATCATTGCTATCGAGGAGCGTCCCATCGACATCGAGCAGAACTCCCCGGAGCGGCTGCACTAGCGTCCACCTCCGGCGCCCGCGCCACCGCCTGCGCCGCCAGTAGCTCCAGCGCCGCCCGTCCCACCGGTGCCGCCATGCCCGCTCGTGCCGCCCCCCGCGCCAGTGGCATTGTGCCCGCCGGTTCCGTTGGTCCCATTGGCGTTGTTACCCGTACCGCTGGTCCCCGCGCCGCCAGGGACTCCGGTGCCATTGTATCCGGGAGCACCAGCGACGGTGTTTCCCGTCGCTCCTCGCGTGGCGCCCGCATACCCGGTCGCGCTTCCCGTCCCGTTGCCGTTGTTCGACCCCTGACCCACTGGCGAGCCACCGGGTGCGTTGCTGCCGGTCTGCAGGCCGACGTTGGTGCCCGGGACACCGGCGGCGCCGGTCGTTCCGCCCGTTTGATTGCCATTGACTGGCGTACCGGGCGTCGGGTTGCCTTCGATGCCCGCGCCCCCTTGCGCTGCAGGCGTTGCGCCCTGCGTGCCCGCACCGGGGCCGTTGGGATGGTCCGTTTGCATATTGGTGCGACCACCGCCGGTCGGAGTGTCCTGATCAGGAGTGGTAGTCGACCGGTTGCAGCTCGAGCCAGCGAGAGCAACACACGCCGTAACGGTCGCGATGGCCGTGGTGAGATCTCTTTGCATGATGCTTCTCCTCAGCGGGTGAGCGGTCGCATCACGCGTGCCAGCTTGGCGACCCGATGCGGACGCGCCGACGGCGACTGCAAAGGGGCGATGAGGGCGCGCCCGGCGTTCGCCGGGTTTCGCTAGATCGGGCGAGCGCAACGTGCCTCACCCTATGGGCTTGATGCGCTTCGCCCGACAGCTCCATGCCCTCAACCGGCAGCTCGATGAGCTCTACCCGCAGCTCAAACGCGCATCGAGCTGTCGATCCATGCCCTTTACCCACGGCGTGGAGCACATCACGCGATGGGTCGATGCCGTTCACCCGCGGCGTGGAACACATCACGCGATGGGTCGATGCCGTTCACCCGCGGCGAAGAGCACATCACGCGATGGGTCGATGCCCGTTTACCCACGGCGTGGAACACATCACGCCGAGCGTTACGAGCTTCACCCGCGGCGTAGAGCGCATCACGCCATGGCTCAATGCCGTTCACCCGCGGCGCAACATGCCTCGCGCCGTGGATCCATGCCCCCACCCGCACGGGGAAGCCCTTCATGCCGTAGCTCGATGCGCCTCGAAGCGCGGGGTGAGTCCCGGAAGGCCGCTCGGCTAGCAGCCCCCCCCCGAGTTCACAGGGTGCATCGCATTTGCCCTCCCCCGCGGGGCGGGGGAGGGATGTGATCTGAGGCGGGCGTTGAACGCAGGCAACCTTCGCGCATCGCGACCGATGAAGGGGTGTGCGGAGGGTGCACGGTTTGGCGTACGGGTGTTCGACAAGCCCGGAGTGGCGGTCGCTAAGTTGGCGCTGGCGCGCGGCGATGCCTGCGATGCCAATGGCGGCCGAGGCCATGCTGTGGTTGGCGTTGCGCGGCAGGCGGCTTGGCGACTGGAGGTTTCGCCGACAACACGTCATCGCAGTGGCCGATCGATTGTTCCTCGAGGTCTACGACGGCCCAAGGCGTAGGAGGTCAAAGACGCTCTCGAATTCCGAGGTAGCGGGCCACGGCGTCCCTGCACGCGCTAGTTCAGCCGCGGCTCCTCCTGCCACTCCGCCGGCTCGAGATCGTGAAATTTGCGTAGATCCAGGATGAGCGCGTTCGATTCCTCGGAGAGTATGTCGGCGTGCCGCTTGCCCCACGCGATCTCCGTATGCATGTAGCGATGGTTGGCATGCACCGATTGCATCCACAGATCGTCGGTCCCCACGATGGCGACCATGATCTCCACCTCCTTCGCTGCGAGTGACTCGGCCGTTTCGCCCCACAGCGGACTCTTCTCGTCGATGACGTGCAGCACGGTCCATGATCGCGACAGAGACAAGATCCGCTCTCTGACGAGCGTCAAATCCAGCACGCGATAGAAGACTTTACGCTCCCGCGTATGCTCCGTCCTCACCATCGCAACGCGCACTTGCGCCTGGACGATGCGGTTGCTCCGCTGGTTGCCGACGCGGAACGCGAGCGTGGGAACGCCATCCATGCGCGAGATCGTTGCTTCGCGCGAAAACATCACTCGTGCCGTCGGCAGAGAGAACTTGGAGAACACGAGACCCGTCGCCAGCGCCGCGAAGACAAGAGAGACCACCGACTCGACGACGACCAGCGCGTTCGCGGCGTTCGACGAGGGCCACATTGCGCCGTATCCAATGGTTCCCGAGGTCTGAACGCTGAAAAAAAATGCATCGAGCCAAGATCCTCGTCGCGCATGCTCGACGCCACCGACGACGAGGTAGCCCACCCCGAAGACCGCGTTGAGCGCGAGATAAGCGGTGGCAATGACCAGAATCGTTGCAGTCCACGATAGGCGCATGATCCCATGGTAGAAATCGCCGAGTGGGGTCTTCGGCGCGCCAAGGACGCGGATTTCGTAGTCCGGGGATGCCACGACGCGAGCATCCGATCATGAGGGCTCCCCGGCCAAGAAACCGCGCGAGTCAAAGGGTCCCCTACCGAGCGCCTTTCCAAACGCGTCAGCGAGCTTAAACGCAAATAAGTAGCACAAATAAGTAGGCACGTCGTCGGGCATCGCCCGCAGCGAGAGATTTCTACGAAACTCAAAGAACGCGCCAGCGCGAAACGCGCCCCAGCGAGCGCCACCCAAATACGAAGGTTCTCGCTAGCCGTGTGACGAGCCGACGAACAATAGTGGTCATTTTGACATTTTGATGTTGTCGGTGATTGACAGGGCGGGTAGGCGCGCGCATAAAGGGCAGTCGTGCTTGAGGGTCCGCGCGCCGTGCCGGCCTGCGTCCTTCTCCACGCAAGGAGAAATTGTATGCGCGTCTACAACGGTATAAAAATACAGGTTGGTCGGTCACTTCGTGGCCTCGCCGTGCTCGGTGCTCTTGGGATTGCTGCCTGTGGTGGCAAAATCGACGATGGGACTGGAGCGATCGGACAACAGGCGGTGACCGGTTCCGACGCGGGCCTCGTGACGATCAGCGGTCATGTGACCGACTCGTCGGGAAATTCGGTGGGCACTGAGGTATTGATCAGTCTCACCGGAAGCGCGCAGACGCATACGTTTTCCAGTGCGTTCACGGGAGCATACAGCTTCAGCGTGAAGCCAGGTTCGTACTCGATCACCGCATCGACGCAGTGCCCGACGTTCAACCCCGGCGTCGTCAATCTCAACAACCTCACTGCAAACACGACGGTCGACTTTGTCGGCTCGGGAAACGACATAATCACGAACTGCGAAGCGCTTGCCAGCGTCGGTGGGACCTCGGGCACCCTGACCCTCAGTGGTCACGTGACCTCCGCGGGTCATCCCGTCCCCGGTGCGAAGGTCGTGCTCAGCGGCAGCTCGCAAGGCTTCCGTTACAGCGACGAGTCTGGCGCCTATAGCTTCATGGTGAGCCCGGGTTCGTATTCACTCAATACTTCGGGCGCTTGCAACTCGTTTGCGCCGAGTGTCGTGAATCTCAACAAGCTCAAGACGAGCAAAACGGAAGATTTTGTCGGCAGCGGCAACTGTCCGCCGGCGCCGCTCGCGCTTTGCCCGCTCTTCGACACGGACTTTCAGCTCGCGAGCCTCGGGGACGTGTGCGCCGCGAACATTACGACGAACAGCTGCACGGACCGGTTCTTCACCTGGCAATTCAACATGCTGATCGATCTGCCGTTCTCGAACGGCACCGATTGCCGATTTGGAAAGTTCGGCCCTCCGTTGCTGAGTTCACTCGATGCAGCTCAAATCGCCGGGCAACTGAGCGATTTCATCCTCTACTTCATGGGCTGTCCGTATGTCGGCACGCAGATCGGCCCTCTCGTGGACGGCCTCGTTCCGCAGGTCCTTCTTTCGAGGGGCATCCATTTCACGACCGCCGACCTTCAGGCGCTGTCGGACGACTATGTCGCCGCCATCAAACAGACGCTCTCGGACAACGGGTCTCCCCCGCTGACGACCGCGCAGCTGAGCGCCATTCAGGCGCAGCTCGCCTATCTCGCGAGCAAGGTGCCCGGCACGGTGAATTCGTCGACGCTCACGTTCAGCACGTGCGCACATTGACCAAGGCGTGACGTCTCTGGTTCGAGGGAGCGCGATCGCGCCTCTCGAGCACTCCAACGGGTCCCCGGGTGAGCGGCGTACGCCGTCCCCCGGGGATTTTTTGTGAGTCCTCGCTTTGCTAGAGTATGCGGGGGATTGTCGTGTGAGGTCCGTCCCCTCGCTTTGCTCGGTCGTGCCGACTATCGTCGAACCATCAGGTGAGACGGGTGGTGCCGACGGTCGCTATGGCGATTGCGGTCGTGGCCGGATGCCGCGGCGCGGGCCCTCCCTCGTCGCCTTCGCCGGTCCCCCCGCGGCCCTCGGTCTGGGTCCAGCCTCGGGTCGCCACGCTTCACAGCGCTCCCGCGTGGACCTATTGGGAACCCGTCGAAGCGCCCGTCATCGCGGCACCGCTCATCTGGCCAGAACTCCCGATTCCTCCCAATCAGCTTACGCGGTCAGCAGCATTGGAAGACCGATGGTCGGCAGCCCCGCAAGCATTGCGCGACGCGCTCGTCACTCGAGCGTTCGCGGTCGTCCACGCAGCCACTCCGAGCATACGCTTTGGGGATTTCTACGCGTCATTGCGCGACGACGGGATTCCTTGGGTCATCACCATCGATACGCTCTTTTTCCTTGCCCACTTGGCGGTGGACCGCGCGCTCGCCGATGTGGATGCTTCGCTCGTTGCACCGTCGGCCGCGACGTTGCTTCACCATCTCGATGTTCGGCTCGCCACGGGCAGCCTGACGGCGGGCCC
>JALYHX010000126.1 GCA_030776305.1 Myxococcota bacterium | reverse complement strand
GGTCACGAGCGAGGCGCCCGGCCGAGCCGTCTTCGAATACGCCAACATGATCGGCGCAAGCGCGCTCATGAGGCAAGTCTACGAAGAGATCGGTCAAGTGGCGCAGACGACGGCCACCGCGCTCATTCTCGGTGAATCGGGCACGGGTAAGGAGCTCGTTGCACAGGCGATCCACGCCAATTCGGAGCGTGCAAGCCAGCCGTTCATCAAAATCAACGCCGCATCCTTTCCCGAAGCCCTATTCGAGTCAGAAATTTTCGGTCACGAGCGAGGGGCGTTCACTGGCGCCTTCGGTCGAAAGGAGGGTCGCCTGGATCGCGCGCAGGGGGGGACACTCTTCCTTGACGAAGTCGCTGAGCTACCTCTGTCGACCCAGGTCAAGCTCCTTCGCGTGCTGCAGTTTCGCGAGTACGAGCGGCTCGGCGGCCATGAAACGCTGAAAGCCGACGTGCGCCTCGTCGCCGCCACCAACAAGAACATGACAGCGGCGGTTGCGGGGGGAACCTTCCGAGAAGATCTCTACTACCGGCTCAACGTCTTCACGATCACGTTGCCATCTCTGCGCGAACGGCCGGAAGACATCCCCGCCTTGGCCGAGTATTTTCTCGACAAATCTGCTCGCCAGCACCGACGGGGCGTTCGTCAGATCGCGACGAGCGCGCTCGACCTACTGTGCGGACATACTTGGCCGGGCAACGTTCGCGAGCTCGAGAATGCGATCGAGCGGGCAGTGATCGTCTGTGGCGGGTTCGTCCTCGAGGAGCGGCATCTGCCCGCAACCGTTCGCGCGGCACACGGCAATCCCATGCCGCACAGGCCGTCTCTTGCCGAAGCGGTGGCGGGGCTCGAACGTCGCATGATCGGAGACGCACTCTCCGGGTCGGAGGGTAATCTTGCGCGCGCGGCGCGCGCTCTCGGAACGACCGAACGCATCCTTCGCTACAAGGGTGAGAAGTATGGGTTCCTGCCGCAGCGCTCGCGTCCCCTTGCCGCGAGAGCCCGCGCGCCGAGCTCGCGAAGAAGCGACTGATGGGCCGCGGTCGTCGTCACAGGACGGCTCAACGCGGCTTTTCGCCCACGATGAGGACGTTCGAGAAAGGCGTCCTTCCCCACGCGGGGCGGATGGTGCATCGCAGACCACCCGCTTCGAGGCGCGCCGCGGTCTGGGAGGCCGAGCGGAAGCAAACCCGCTCGCCGCGGTTGAAGCGGAGCAGCGTGAAGATTCGTTCCTCGGCCAGGGTCATCAGGCTTCGCCAACCGCGTTGCGTATCCGCCTCACGGACCAGAATGCACCCACCGGGCAGGACCGCGGAGGCGACGCGATCGATGATCGCGTCCTGCTCCTCTGGCGTGAAATAGTGCAACACGTCGATGACGAGGACGGTGTCCGCCGGATCGAGGCGGGCGGTCCGCACGTCGGCGCACGTGAATGTCGCGTCGACGCGGGCCATACGGTCGTCGCACCGGGCGGCAGCGAGCTGCGCAGCGGCGATCTTGGCCTTGTCCCAATCGAAACCGCAGACGTTCGCGGCGAGACCCAGTTCAATCAGAAGGAGCGGGAGCTGGCCGCGGCCGGTACCGACATCGAGCACCGAGCCGAGGACATTCGCACGCTCGCCGGCGATGTTGACAACCAGCTTGGCGACTGGATCGCCGAGGAGCTTGGCCCGCAGGTAGTGAAAGCGCGTTCGCTCCCTGGGGACGGGGCTGTACGGAGCGGCGAAGCGCGTCGCCACCCGCTCGACGGCTTTGATCCACGCAGGGGCGCCATCTGGCAACGAATAGCGCTCGCGGGCACCGCGGCTGGGGAGCAATGCGACCAGCGCATAGGCGATCGCACCACCAAGGATGGCCAATATGAGGCCGGCGAGCGGCGCGCCCAGCAACATGTATCCGATGACGTGGTGCCACGCGCCGGCGCGCGGAAGCTCTCGATCGAGGCGGAGCGGCGCACCCGTGCGCAGCCACGCCCCGATCTGTAGCTCGGCCGCGAGAAGAGCTGGCGCGAAGAAAGGATTGGACACGTTCGAGACGACCCACGCGATCGCGGCGTCGAGTTGGAACCAAACGCAGAGGAAGACGATGAGAGGCGTGTGGCAACCGAAGATGGGAAG
>JALYHX010000125.1 GCA_030776305.1 Myxococcota bacterium | reverse complement strand
ATCGACCCCAACAGGGCATCCATCCTATCCACGAAGCAATAGCGCGGTCGAGGTCGGCGAGCTTCGCGTTGACGTCACCCCACGTTCGGCGTGCCTTTGGGCTTGCGGGAAGAGGGCACGGGGAGGGTCTCCGAGGGTCCGTTCGACCGTCATGTACGCCTACCTGAGCGCCAAGCAATGCACCGATCGCGGCGGCGGGTCAACGGTGCATTACCCTTCACGCGAACCGTGTCATCCTCGGCGCAGGCGCTTGGTTGGCCCCCAACGACGACATGGCCACGGCGGCACCAACGCCGGTAACCAAAGACCGGCGTGACACAATGGTCGGCGGTGATCGCCAAGTGTGGGAGTGACGAACGTGGCGCCGCGGTTGCTCGTGTTCAGGTTACGTTGTCAATGCGCCTTATTCGCAAAAGGGCCCTTGTCAGGGGCCACCAGCGCGCGCCGTGAGGTCGACCGCGGGGTGCCACGTCGTGCCGTTCAAGGACAGCTCGAAGATATGATTGTCACTGGCCCTGCGAAAGTCGATCGCGCTCGTGTTGTCGCGGACGTAACCGCTCGGCATGTCGGCGGCGATGGGAGCGCCGGTGCGCTGGGTGAGATCGCCCCAGTGCCACGAGGTCGATCCCGGCGCGAGGCCGAGCTCGTTGATGTGGCCGTCAATGCCACGGTAGATGACCGTATTCCAGCTATCGAAGCGAATGTACGGGGAGGGATCGCTCGCCGAGATCGGCGCGCCGGCGAGCTTGGTGAGATCGCCGACTTGCCAAGACGTCGACCCGAGCGGCAGGCCGAGCTCGTAAATGTGGTCGTCTATTCCCTGATACACCACGGCGTTGAAACCGTCGGAGCGGCTGTATGGCCTGGGTGTGCCTATTGCCGCTTGCGAAATGCCAACCAGCAGCGTGAGGTCGCCGACCTGCCACTTCTGGGTCGGCGGGTCCCAGGTGATCTCGCGGATGTGGCCGTCCAATACGCTCCGATATACAACGGCGTTGATGGCATCGGAGCGAACGTAACCAACGGGATCGCTCGCCGCTGCCGGAGCTCCGCTCAGATCCGACAGGTCGCGGACTTGCCACGTGGTCGTGCCCGGCGGAAGAAACAACTCGCGAATGTGTCTGTCGCTACCGCGGTACACGACGGAGCTGTAGTTGTCCGAGCGCGTGTACCCCGCCGGGTTGCCGACGGCCCCCTGAGAGGTGTTGGTGTTGAAGGAGAGATTGCCAGACCTCCAAGTGGTTCCTTCGAGACGCAGTTCGATGATGTCGTTGCCAGTGCTTCGGTAGACGACGGTGCTCACGCTGTCGGCGCGCACATAGGCGGAGAGACTGCTGGCCGCGTCCGAGACGCCCAGGTCACCGAAATGCCAATTTGTCCCGCAGGGCCCACCGATGCACAATTCGTGAACACGGCCAGAAATCACATAGGGTATTGCGCTCGCCGTGTCCGAGCGCTCCCCTCCTGCAGGGCTGCCCACGACGGGAGCGTTGCCCGTGACGCCGTCTACCCAACTTCGGATGGCATCGCCGCGCACATGCTGGGCGTCCACGATCTGGAGGGGGTTTTGAGTGCAATCGAACGTGGTGAGGACGCTGAACGGTCGTTGGATGCCTGCGACGGTTGCAAACAAAGAGCTGCCGGAGTCGCCGGGAGCGTCGATTTGGCCTGCGAAGGTATTGGGAATGGTCTGAAATCTCGATGAGTCCAGCATCTGCTGGACTTGAAGGGCCGCCGAGCGCAGGGTTCCCCCACCCGAGCCGTCAGCGGAGGGCGTGCAGTGGGTGAGGTTGTTGGCGCCCCATCCTTGCGTGTAGAATACATGGGGCACGAGCGCGCTCGTGGAGCCCCTGTAAAATGGATTTGCGAAAGAGTGTCCACCGGAGTCGAGTGGCGCGCTATCCAAGAAAACGAGCGCCGCATCCAGCGTCGGATGTCGGACGATTTGGACGCCCAACGCTGAGTTGTTCCCGTCCTTGATCGAGGCGATGACGTTTCTTGCGGCGATCGCGGTACCGCCGGTTCTTAGTTCACCCTGCGTCACGCAGTGACGTGCGGTGAGCAGCCATTGCGGCTTGATCATGGTTCCGCTGCAACCCCAGTTGCCGCTCGGGTCAAGTACCCCGATGAGCGGCGTGCCGATCGTGTCGGTCGTAACGACATAACCATTGATGATGGGTTCAGAGACCTTACCAAGCTCCGAGGGTTCCGTTCCATTTGATTGGCTTCCACATCCGGCCAATCCGATAGCGCATAGGATCCACCGTCGTCCAAGTCGCCGATGGCGATTGTTTCCGTTCATTCATGTCTCCCGTCAATACAGGTTGTAGTTCGTCCGTCGACAATCCACAAACGCGCGCAAGATCGCCGCCGCAGCGGGAGTGGGCGCCACGAATGGACCAGCGGCACGTTAGTCGAAGGGACGGCGGAAGTCACTTCCCTAAACTTAGTGAGGGGTCTCGCGGCGCGATTCCAAAATAAACCGACGCAGGGGTCGAACACTTGCGGGGGACACGGATCGTGCGCGCTCACGAGCGCATACGGCGACTTCGATCAACAACGAGGTGTGTGCGACCATTGCGCTTCTGAGTGTTCACGCGAGCCGTTCCGATGGCCTCATGCCCCGTCTGCACAAGCCCGCTCGAAAACAACGGCTCAGTCCTGTATTGCCAGGCGTGTCGAGCCTCCCTCCAGCCGCTTGCGGATCTTTGCGCGGTGCTCGCGCTCCCGGAGGCAAGCCCGGAGCTCGTCGCCGACGTCGACCTTGCCGCCGATGCGATCGGCTCCTGTCCTGCCTGCCCTGGTGGTGCGCTCCGATCCGCTCGCATGCACGGCGAGACGATCGCCATATGCAGCCTATGCAGCGCACGCTGGGTCGGGGCAACGCAGATCGCCCGGATGAAGTCTCGAACTGCCAGGCAGACGGCGCACATCGAGCCGATGACCTTGTACGCGGAGCGTTTCGAGAAGGCGCAGCAACTCGCCTTCGACACGCCTGCAGCCAACACGTACGCGCTCCCCATCTTCCTCGGCATAGGCCTCTTCGCGCATGCCTTTGGTTTCGGCGTCCTGGTGTGGTTCACCGTGGAGATGTGGTTTCATGAGCTCGGCCACGCGATCGTGGCCTGGCTCGGAGGGTTCATGGCCGTACCGCTGCCGTTTTTCACCATCGTGCCGCGGGACGACCGCAGCGTAACCGTGATCGCTACGGTGCTCGCTATGATTGGCGCCATCGCGTTCGAGGCGGTCCGGCGCAAGCTCTGGGTACTCGTCGGATTTGCGGGCGCACTCGCAGTCATTCAGGGTCTTCTCACGTTCGTGCTCAACCCCGCGCAATCGGCCCAGTGGTGGATTTTCGCGGGGCAAGGTGGCGCCATCGTATTGCCCACCCTGGTGATGTTGGCCTTTTACCAGCCGATCGGATGGCGATGGGATTTCTGGCGCTATCCAGCCGCGGCGCTGGCGGCCGTTGGCTACGTGCACGCGATGTTCATTTGGGTCGGGGTTGCGCGCGGAACCGCGGTCATGCCCCATGGGTCTGCGGTGGGTGAGGAGTCGGAGGGCGACATGGAGCGCCTGGTGCGGACTTATGGCTGGACGCGGGAGTCGCTGGCTCATGCGTATCTCGCTCTCGGGTTCGCGTGCCTGGCCGCGCTTGCTATCGCCTACGCGATCTACTGGCGACGTGCGCGGCTCGACGTTGACTGATTGATGTGCACCGGCAATCGCAGTCGCCCTCCGCGCTTTATAGGCACAGGAGAATGAGATGCCGAGGCTGCAAACGCTGGTTCATATGGCCTCTCCCATTCCTTTTTCCAAACAATCCGCGCGAGCAAGCCGACACGAGCGCCTTGATTGCTCTTGGTCCCGCGGTAGGATTTCTCGATATCCGATTC
This sequence comes from Myxococcota bacterium, assembly GCA_030776305.1. Classification (GTDB taxonomy): domain Bacteria; phylum Myxococcota_A; class Polyangia; order Polyangiales; family Polyangiaceae; genus Palsa-1150. Next base: position 242 of record JALYHX010000125.1, on the reverse strand, counting down.
TTGGGCCAGCCGAGGTCGGAATTGAGACTTGGGCATCCGACGTCCGTTGATCTTTTCTGCTTTCGTCACACAGGAGGAGCGTCCCTTGAAACTACCTTTTTCGGCGGTTGTCAGAGTACGAGGCGCGATGGCCCCGAGATCACGGCATCCGCGCTGGTTGGAGGGTTTCGTTGCCGCCGGGTGGCTGGGGCTTGGCGTCCTCGGCACCGCGTGCGGCACCTCCTCGTCGCAGGCGCCAGACT
>JALYHX010000124.1 GCA_030776305.1 Myxococcota bacterium | reverse complement strand
GGTCGGACCAATGCGGTCGAGGGATCTAGCACGCAGGGACCGCCGCGCTTGATCGACGCACTACCCATGCGTCGGTAGTTCACTGGCTCGCGTGGCCACTGCAGCACCCATGCGTGGGTAGTCGACCGGCTCGCGTGGCCATTGCAGTACCCATGCATCGGTAGTCGACTGGCCAGCGTGGCCACTGCAGTGCTCATGCATCGGTAGTCGACTGGCCAGCGTGGCCGGTGAATGAACCGCGATCGGCGTCGACGTGGAGCAGCGTGTTGCCTTCCAACGGGGCGTACCGTCCCGCGTTCCAGCTCATGAATAGGACCGACTCCCGCGACGATTCGGTGCAGCCGCTGCCGAAGCCCAGGAAACCCGCGACGGCAAACGCCAAAGCCCACCCGCGCGCCATCACGGCAAGCGCCGCAACACGAGACGTGCCTCTCGCGCGCAGCCCCCGCTCGCACGCAAACCGGCATGGTACCCTCACCGGCACCATGTCTCGGCTTCCGCTCACCTTTGACGACCGCGGTCTCGTCCCCGTCATCGTGCAGGATCATCTCACGGGCGAGATCCGGATGTTCGCGTACGCCACGAACGAGGCCATCCGCACGACGCTCGAAACCGGACGCGCGACCTTCTGGAGCCGTTCCCGCGGTGAACTATGGCAAAAAGGCCGCACGAGCGGCAACGAGGTCCGCGTCGAGCGCGTCCTCGTGGACTGCGATTCGGACTGCCTCGTGTACTCGGGTGACCCACACGGAAACTCATGTCACACCGGCGCGGCGAGCTGTTTTTTTCAGATGTTCGAAGGAGAGCAAATCACGCAGGCAAGCGAGCGCCCGCAAACCCTACTGGCGACATTGGAATCGGTGCTCGAGTCGCGGAAAATATCGTCGGGCGGGACGAGCTACACGAAGAGCCTGTACGACCAGGGTCCCGCAGCGATCGGGGCCAAGATCCGTGAGGAAGCTGGCGAACTGGCCCAGGCCATCGAGTGCGAGACGGACAACCGAGTCGTCAGTGAGGCTGCCGACACATTGTACCACCTGCTCGTCGGGCTTCGCTCCCGCGCCATCCCCTTCCGCCGCGTGCTCGCGGAGCTGGCGCGCCGCCTTGGGACGAGTGGGCACGACGAAAAGGCATCTCGGAGGAAGAGCGCGACCTAGGGCCGGCAGGGGGCCGCGCCCATCACTTGCGTTGACACTGTTTCTCGCGCCGGCCTATGCTCTGATTTGCGGAAAATCGCGGGTATTTCGCCCACAGCGCGCCGCCATCTTCTTCGCCACCGGGGCACTCGACCATGTCCACCAAAGTCCTCGTGTTCGAAAGCGATCCGGCGTTCGCCGGTGAGCTCCGGACCGAGTTCGACAAGCTCGGATGCTTCACCACGGTCGTCGAAGACGGCAACCTGGGGCTCCAGCAGGCCGTCGCCGACCCGCCCGACCTGATTCTGCTCTCGATCGAGCTGCCTCGGATGAATGGGTTCTCGGTCTGCAACAAACTCAAGAAAGATCCCAGCCTCAAGGACGTTCCGCTCATCATCATGTCGAGCGAGTCGAGCGACGAGACTTTCGAGCAGCACAAGAAGCTTCGCACACGTGCCCAAGATTACGTGCACAAGCCGATCGCGTTCGGTGAGCTCCTTCTTCACATACAGGGTTTCGTCCCCATGGCTTCAATGTTGAGCGATTCGGACGGGACGATCGTCATCGAGGACGAGATCGAGATCGCCAGCACCGATTACGTAGCTGACGACGCCAACATCGAGGTGTCGGGCGAAAGTCCCAGGGCCGCCGCGACCGCGCGACGGATCGAGACGGTCGATGCAGACGTCGATGCCTTCGCGGAATCGGCGTTCGGACGACTCACCGGAACAGACGTGTCCGTCGCGCAAGGGTATGCCTCACACAATGGTGCAATGTTGGGCGAGCCCGTGCACGCGGTGGGGCATGTCGGCGACGCATCTTCGGTCGCTCCGCGCCCGCCGAGCGTACGGTCGCCCGCGGTCGGAACGATGGGTGTGGACCGGGCGCAGTACGAGAGCGTTCGCGACGAGCTCGCGCGCGTCAAGGAGCGCTTCGACGAAGTGGACGGTGCGTTCGAGGAGGCACGCGCCGAGTTGGAGAGACTCCGTGCCGAAGTCTCGGAGGGGGAGCGCCGCGCCCATGAAATCGAGGAGCTGAAGTCCAAGCTCGCGGTCGGCGCAAAAGGAGCTGCCGCCTCGAGTCGGGAATTTTTGGACCTGCGCGAGGCGCTCAACCGAAAGGACAAGGAGCTTCTCACACTCAAGGAGCTGAGCTCCAAGAAGGACAGGCTCATCGTCGAGGCGCAGGACCGGGCGCTCGCTGCGGAGCGCGCCCACGCGGACGTCGACGAGAGGCTGCTCTTGCTCGAGCGCGAATTCGGCGAGATGCGGGAGACCAACGAATCGCTGCTGGCCGACAGGGACCTCGCGAAAAAGGCGAGCGAGGACTTCAGGACACGTCTCGAGAAGTCCCGCACCGACGGCGAAGCCAAAGAGCGCCAGCTCACGGAGCTGAAAGCAAGACACGCCGAAGAGCTCATCGCCGTGGAGGAGAACTTCGCGGCGACGCGGGCCCAAATCGACCAGACCCTCGCCAACGAGCGCGCCGACCACGCCCGTGCCCTGGACCAGGCGGAGGAGCGACGCAGGGACGATCTCGAACAGCTGCGGCGCGATCACGGTGCTCAGCTCGCGACGGCGCACAACGAGTGGAAGGAAGAGAGCGAGCGCGCGAGGATCGAGGCAGAGCATCAGGCGCATGCGGCACTCGACGCATTGCGAACGGACCTTCAATCTCGAGCGGCGCGGGAGCTCGGCGAAGCCAACGATCAGGCCACGAGGCTGGCCCACGAGCTGACCGCCGTACGCGACGAGCTCACGACATTGCGGCAGGGCAAGGACGAGATCGAAAGCAAGATGGCAGTTGCCGAGGCGCGCATCGCGTCCGTCGAGGCAGAGGTCGCTGCCGCACGCCGGGAGCTCATCGAGGCAAAGCAGCGCCTGATGGGCGAGTCGGCACGCGCCGACAAGTCGGAAGCGAAGTGGCACGCGGACCGCGAGTCGCTCGAGCGCGCGAAAGACGCTCTGGCCGTAGCTCTCGCCCAGATCGAAGAGGCAGAGCAGCGTCGGGCCGAATGAGTGTCCCGCTCACATCCGTGCGCGAGACACGAGGCGCTTGGCAGACGCGCGCGCGCGCGCCTTGACGCGATCGACGTCGAGCCGCGTGTGTTGCCGATCTCTGACGACAAGCTCGCCGTCCACCAGCACGTGCACGACGTCGCGGCCGTTGCACGCATAGACAAGACGCGAAAAGACATCTCCGCCAGGCTCGACGTGCGTGGCATCGATGCGGACGACCGCGAGGTCCGCGCGTTTGCCGGGCTCGATCGACCCGACCAACGCGTCGAGCCCGAGCGCTCGGGCGCCATCGATCGTCGCAAGTCGGAAGGCCCGCCTTGCGGGGAGCGCGCTAGGCCCGCCACGCACCTTTGCGAGCAATGCGGCGTGACGCAGCTCTATCCACGCATCCAGGTTGTTGTTGCACGGCGCGCCGTCCGCACCGAGAGCGAGCTGTACCCCCAGGCGATCGAGCTCGGCCACGCGCGCGATGCCCGAGCCGAGCTTCAGGTTGGCGCTTGGGCAATGCACTATCCGCGTTCGATCGCGGGCTATCGCGCGCGCCTCTCCCGTACGGAGCTGCACACCATGCGCGAGGATTGCGCGGGGTCCCGAGAGTCCCCATCGGCGCAGCACGGCGACGTCATCGTCACCGAAGACTTTGCGTACCGCCTCCCGCTCGTCGGCGTGCTCGGCCACGTGCGTGTGGATTAGGTCCGCCGCTTCTCGGGCGCGCTCCACTGCGCCTCGCACGAGCGCTTCGGTGCACGAGAGGACGAATCGAGGCGCCCAGGCATATCCAATACGCCCCCCTCCGGCGCCGCGCCATTGCGCCGCGAGCCGCTCGCTCTCGTCGAGACTGGCGCGGGTCGACTCGCGAAGCCCAGCGGGTACGCCGTCTCCCCGATCCATCATCGCCTTGCCCGAAATGGCGCGAACGCCCGAGCGCACGCATGCATCCATCACCGCGTCGTGGCCGTGTACGGACCCCATGTCGAGCAGAGTCGTCGTCCCGCTCAACATGGCCTCTGCGAGCCCGAGATCCGCGCTGGCCGCGAGTGTCGTCTCGTCATGCGCGGCCTCCAGCGGCCAGATGCGTTTGCGCAGCCACTCGAGAAGCGGAAGATCGTCGGCCATCCCCCGCATCAGCGTCTGGCAAAGATGGACGTGCGCCTGCACCAGCCCCGGGATCACAGCGCAGCCGCGTGCGTCGATGACGCGGGTCAAACCGTCGTGCGAGATCCTTCCCACGGAGTCGATGACGCGCCCACAGACGAGCACGTCCGCCAAAAGAACGCGATCGACCGCATCGCACGTGACGACCGTTCCGCCGCGGATGAGGGTATTCACTCGTGCTATCGTGCTTGTTTGCGGCGCCAATGACCACGCGCGTTCTCGTCGTCGACGAT
>JALYHX010000123.1 GCA_030776305.1 Myxococcota bacterium | reverse complement strand
GCGCGGTGGTTCGCGCGGTCGGCCCCGCCCGTGTCGGGGGTCTCGACCCAGCCACGCGCACCTTCCAAGCGCTGCGTATCGCGGTGAACCGCGAGCTCGAACAGCTCGAGCAACTGCTGGCATTGCTGCCGGACGTGCTCGTCGACGGTGGGGTCGCCGCGGTCATTGCGTTCCACTCTCTCGAGGACCGTCTCGTCAAGCGGGCGTTTGCGTCGGGCCCTTGGTTACCCCTGACGAAAAAGCCTCAGGTGGCAAGCGAGGAAGAATGCGCTCAGAACGCGCGGGCACGCAGCGGGAAGCTTCGCGTTGCGCGACTTCTGGCATGTCAGGAGGAGAAATGAACTCCGCGCGCGACGCTTTTCTGCCTTTGTGGACACTCGCCGTCCTGGCGACCGTGAGCGCGTTCGTGGTCCACCTCGCTCTGCGGGGCAAGACGCTGCAGCTGGGTTTCGATCTCGGTCACGCGCGGCAAGAAGAGTCGAGGTTGCGCGAGGTCAAGCGGGTCCTCGAGGTGGAGGCCGCGAGCTACAAGACCCCCGAACGAGTCGACATCGTCGCGCGTACGCTGCTCGGAATGGAGACGCCCGCGGCCGATCGCATCGTGCCGATGATGGTGGCGCCCGCGGCCCAAGAGCAGCAGCGCATCGTCGTCGCGGGTTCGGAGGGGCCTCCATGAGAAACCTCGACCCCGCGCGTGCCCGGTGGATCCGCACGCGCATGGGGGTGCTCTGCGGCGCAATGGGTGTCGCGCTCGGTGCCGTCGTGTTGAGCGCGTGGCGCGTCCAGGTCGATGATGGTCGCGAGTGGCGGGAGATCGCCGAGAAGCAGCGGCAGCGCCGACTCCACATCGAACCGAAGCGTGGCACGATCTACGACCGGAACGGGACCCCCCTCGCGGTGAGCGTCGAAGTGCCGAGCGCGAGCGTCGACGTCGCCGAAATGCTGCGTGGAGTCGAAGACAATGCGGCGCAGGAAGCCGTGCTTCGCGATGCCGCCGCGCGCGTTGGACCGCCGCTCTCCATGGCCGCGGAAGAAGTTTATCGGAAGCTCGAGCCGCGTCATCGCTTCGTCTGGCTCAAGCGACGAGTCAGCGCCGAGGAGGCGGGCGCCGTGCGGGAGCTCGGCGATCCGAAGAAGCAAGCGCGGCCGATCCGGGGCCTGTCGATCGAAGGCGAGGGGCATCGCTATTACCCGGGCCGCGAGCTCGCCGGGCAAGTGCTCGGATTCGTCGCCACCGACGGACAGGGCAAGGACGGGATCGAGCTGGCGCTCGACGAAGAGCTTCGGGGCAAAGTGGAAGACGTGCAGGGCCTGCGCGACCGCAGCGGACGACTCATCTTCGAAGGCGCCAATAACGACCGCGCCCTGCGAGGCGACGACGTCGTCCTTTCTCTCGACGAGGGAATTCAACACGCGGCCGAGCAGGAGCTCGATTCGGCGATGCGTACCTACGAGACCAAGGGAGGGTCGCTGGTCGTCGTCGACCCCTCGACCGGCGAGATCCTCGCGCTCGCGAGCGCCCCTGGTTACAACCCAAACGACTACTCAGGGAGCGACCCGGATGCGCGGCGCGACCGCGCGGTGACGGATCGTTTCGAGCCCGGTTCGGTGATGAAGACGTTCATGCTGGCAGGGGCGCTCGCTGCGGGAACGCTCCAGCCAACGACCCAAATCGAGTGCGAACACGGCGTGTATCAGATCGGCGGGGTCACGATCCACGACACGCACGTCAATGGCCTTCTTACGCCCACGCAGATCCTGGCACGTAGCTCGAACATCGGCGCGCTCAAGATCGGGCTGCAGCTTGGCGAGGCATCGCTTCATTCGGCGTACCGGAGGTTCGGTTTCGGCGAGCCGACGGGGATTCCGCTTCCCGGAGAGGCCGCCGGTGTCCTCCGCCCGAGAGGACGCGCGTGGTACGACGCCGAAACCGCCACCGCGAGCTTTGGCCAGGGAATCTCGGTCACGGCGCTGCAGCTGGCCATGGCGATGGCCGCGATCGCGAACGGTGGCAGACTCGTCGAACCAATTTTGGTGAAGAAGGTCACTGGAAACCGTGGCGAGCTGACACGCGAGTCGAGCGTGCGCGTGCGCCGCGAAGTCGTACCGCCGGGTGTCGCCCGGACGGTCGCTGAAATGCTCACGGCGGTGACCGAAGACGGTGGGACTGCGGTGGAAGCGGCCATTACGGGCTTCCGCGTGGCTGGCAAGACATCGACCGCCCAAAAGGTCGACCCCGCTACCGGCAAGTATTCGACCGAAAAATACACTGCCGTTTTCGTCGGATTCGTTCCCGTGGAAAGGCCCAGGATCGTCGTGGCCGTCGTGCTCGACGAGCCGATGATCGGCCGATACGGAGGAGATCTGGCGGGACCGGTATTCCGCCGCGTCGCGGAAGCGAGCTTACGCTACCTCGGCGTCACCCCGGCCATGGGGTCACCGAATCTCGTGGCGGTCAGGCGGGACAGCGATTTGTCGACTACCCCGAGGCCAATCCAGTCCACGGCAACGAGCACGCCCAACGGGGAGCCGTCGGGCATCCTTGGATCCGACGGCATTCGCGTTCCCAACGCCGCGGGCATGGGCGCACACGACATTGTCGTGGTCGTGACGAGGGCTGGATTGGTACCCCAGATCGAGGGCTGGGGCCGAGTCGTGCGCCAGACCCCTGCGCCGGGTAGCGCTGCCCCGAAGGGCAGCACGGTGCATGTGGTGCTCGAGCCCGCCTCATGACCCGGCGCGAGCTCGGCCTCCGCCTCGATGATTTGGCTCGCTCCCTTCCAATCCACGCCGAGGTCCTCGGGGACGGAGCGGTACGCGTTTGCGGCGTACGCCATGACTCGCGCGCCGTGCAACCAGGTGAATTGTTCGTGGCGCGAAAAGGCAACACGGTCGATGGCGCTCGGTTCGTCGGCGATGCTTTGGCCCGCGGCGCTGCGGCCGTGATGGCGGCTCCAGGATCGGTCGACGCTGGACGTGTGCACGTTCCATTGATCCTGGTGGAGGAACCATCCACGGCGCTCGCCTACGCCGCGTCCACTGTCTACGGGGATCCCTCACGGTCGCTCGACGTCGTCGGCGTGACCGGCACCAACGGCAAGACCACGACGACACACCTCGTTCGCGCGGCAATCGATGGTGCGCTTCGCCGCCCAAGCTGCGGACTCATGGGTACGACGGGGTGCTCGTTCGCGGATTGGGCCTTCGCTGCCCAGCACACGACACCTGAGTCCGACGAGATTGCGCGCGTGATGGCGACGATTCGCGATCGCGGTGCGACGCACCTCGCCATGGAGGTCTCTTCGCATGCACTACAGCTGGAGCGGGTCCGCGCGGTGAGATTCCGCGTCGCCGCGCTGACCAACGTCACGCAGGACCACCTGGATTTCCACGGTTCGATGCGCGCGTATGCGGATGCAAAGGCAAGCCTCTTTCTGGAATACGCCCCAATGTCTGCCGTACTGAATGTCGACGACCCACTCGGACGTGACCTGGCCGCGCGCCTCAATGGAGGCGTCGTGCGGGTCAGTGCTCGGATCGGTGCGCAGGCGGATGTGGTGCCGCGTGTCGCTCGCGTCGATGCGAGCGGGATCAAGACGACGGTGCGTACTCCTCGCGGAGATCTGACCATTGGGTCCCGTCTCATGGGCACGCACAACCTGGAGAACTTGCTCCTTGCCCTCGGCGTCGCACATGCGCTCGAGCTCGACATCGAGGCTGCCGCCAATGCGCTCTCCGCCGAGCCTGCGCCCCCCGGCCGACTCGAGCGCTGCGACGAGACGGGAGACGACGTGACCGTCTTCGTTGACTACGCGCACACGCCGGACGCGCTCAAGCGCGCGCTCGAGGCCGTGCGAGTCATCGCCACCGGCCGGGTCTGGTGCGTGTTTGGTTGCGGCGGGGCCCGCGATGCGACCAAGCGCGCGCCGATGGGGGAAGTAGTAGGGCGCGGCGCAGACGTCGCCGTGGTGACCAACGACAATCCGCGCACGGAGGACCCCATTTCCATCGCGCAAGCAGTGGCCGCTGGGGTGCGCAACGCTGGCATAGCTCCGGTGGTGGAGCTTGACCGCAGGAGAGCCATCCAGTTCGCGGTCCGATCCGCAACGAGCGGTGACGTCGTACTGGTCGCCGGAAAGGGACACGAAGACTATCAGGTCGTGGGCGACGTGAAGCACCCCTTCGACGACCGAATCGAGGCCCGCGAGGCACTTCGAGCACGCCGCCACGCTCGCGGAGTGACGTGAGATGTCCACCCCGATCCCTCTCAATCTGGCGCGGCTCGATGCGCGCGCCGTCGCCCATGCAACCGGCGGACGTTTGGCGCGGACGAGCCATGGCCACGTCGCGCAGGGTGTGACGACCGACAGTCGCGCCGTGACGCGTGGTTGCGCATTCGTCGCGCTCCGTGGAGAGCGGCACGATGGGCATGCCTATGTCCAGACTGCAATCGACGCCGGCGCGGTGCTGGTGGTGGTGGAGCGCGGGCGCACGCAGCCGCCAGACACGAACGCGGCGGACGTCGTAGAGGTCGACGACACACTGGTCGCATGGGGAGCGATTGCTCGCGCGCATTTGCGCGAGTGGAGGGACGCGCGCCCCGACGCCCGGATCGTGGCGGTTACCGGCAGCGCGGGCAAGACGACGACCAAGGAACTGTGCGCGGCGGCACTTCGGACGGCCGGCGCCTGCCATGCCACATTGGGGAACTTGAACAATCGGATTGGACTGCCCGCCGTTGCCTTGCAGGTCGAAACGACTCATCGGTTCGTCGTGTTCGAGATGGGCATGAGCGCCCGCGGGGAGATCGCCGCCCTCGCCGCGATCGCGCAGCCCGATGTCGGCGTCGTCACCAACGTTGGCCTCGCGCACGCTGCGGGGGTCGGAGGCGCAATCGAGGACGTCGCAAATGAGAAGGGTGCTCTGTTCGAAGCCATGCGGACCGGTGTCGTCGTCGGCAACGAAGATGACCCCGCGGTGGTTCACCAGCTTTGCCGCGCGCCAGGCGCGCGCACCGTGACGTTCGGCACGGGCGAAGGTGCGACCTATCGGCTGATGTCGCGGCAACCGATGGGCGCAGAGGGGTCGCTCGTGGCCGTCCGCCGACCTGACGGAGAAACCGCGACGTTCTTGGTGCCGATCCCGGGGGCCGCGGCGGCGATCGATTTCGTCGCTGCGCTCGCGGCGGCGGAGGCGGCCGCAGGAGCGCATCTGGACGATGCATGCCTTGCGACCGAGCTGCGGGCCCTTCCTCCCATCCCTGGGCGGATGCATCTGCGCCGCCTCGGAGGCCGCGTCCTCCTGTTCGACGACGCATACAATGCGAGCCCCGCCACCATGCGCGCCTCCCTCGCGACGCTGGCCGAAATCGCAGAGGGACGTCGGGTGGCGGTTCTCGGCGAGATGAAGGAGATCGGTCCACTCGCCGAGCATGAGCACGAGGCTCTCGGAGAAGCGGTTGCCAACGCCGGCGTAGAGCTGCTCGTATCCTGCGGCGGTCTTGCTGACGCCACAGCACGCCAGGCGGGTCGGCGTGGAGTGGCGGTCTTGCTTGCGCGCGATGCGGACGCGGCCGCAGACGTCGCGGTCGACCAGGTCCGCGCCGGCGACGCTGTCCTGGTCAAGGCTTCGCGGAGCGTGGGGGCGGAACGGGTCGTGGACGCACTGTTGCGGGCGCGGGGCGAGGAGGGGGCGAGCCGCTGATGCTCTACGAGCTACTCTTCCCGCTGCGCCATGATGCGTCGTGGCTCGGCTGGCTGAACGTCCTCCGCTACTTGCCCTTCCGCACGATCGTCGCGACCGTCACGGCGATGCTGCTTGCCTTCGTGCTTTCGCCATGGTTCATCCGGGAGCTTCAACGAAAGCAGATCGGTCAGGTCGTCCGCAGCGACGGTCCCGAGTCCCATCGGATCAAGAGCGGGACACCCACCATGGGTGGCGCGCTCATCCTGCTGAGCGTCTTGCTCCCGACGATCATGTGGTGCGACGCGCGGAACGTCTTCGTCTGGGCGACGACGGCAGTCACCGCCGGCTACGGCGTCATCGGATATCTCGACGACTACCTGAAGATCAAACTGAAGAACTCCCGCGGAGTGCCCGGTCGCTACAAGCTTCTCGGCCAGTTTGCGATCGGCGGCGCCGTTCTTTCGTACGCGTTTCTCGCCAAGGATCACCTGCCAGCCGATTGGTGGGCCATCCGCTTCGATCTCGGTGTCCCGTTCGTTGCGTTCTCGAAGCACCCAATCGTCCTGCCCGGGTGGCTGTATTTGCCCCTGGCGGTCACCGTCGTCGTCTGGACGTCGAACGCGGTGAATCTCACGGATGGGCTGGATGGTCTGGCCATCGGCCCGGTGATGATCAACGCGGGTACGTACCTCGTGTGGGCTTATCTCGCCGGGGCCACGTTCGGTATCGCACACGTGTCTCAGCGCTTCGTCGTGGCTCGGTATTTGGACATTCCTTACGTCGCGAGCGTCGGCGAGCTGTCGGTGTATTGCGGCGCCATGGTCGGCGCGGGCATCGGCTTCCTCTGGTACAACACGTACCCCGCGCAAGTGTTCATGGGTGACGTCGGCTCCCTGGCGCTCGGCGGTGGCCTCGGGATGTGCGCCATCTTTACGAAGAACGAGCTCTTGTCTCTCGTTCTCGGAGGGGTTTTCTTCCTCGAGGCCGTCAGTGTCATTGCACAGGTCGTCAGCTTCAAGCTAACCGGAAGGCGCATTTTCCTCATGGCCCCCATCCATCACCACTTCGAAAAGAAGGGGTGGGCGGAGCCGAAAATCATCGTGCGTTTCTGGATTATCTCCATTCTCTTGGCACTCTTCGGTCTTTCGAGCTTGAAGTTGCGTTAGGCCGGAGGTCAGGGCGCGTGTCGGAGCTCTCGGGTAAGCGAGTCGTGGTCGTGGGGCTTGGGGCCAGCGGCGTGGCTGCGGCGCGCCTTTGTCTTCGGCGCGGCGCGCTTGTCGTGGCAAACGACGACAAGCCTCGCAATGCTCTGTCGTCGGAAGCCCTCGGCCTGGAGGGGCTCGGCGCCACCATCGTCCCAGGTGGCCATGCTGCGGCGGGCATCGACGCAGCCGACGTCATCGTCGTGTCCCCGGGGGTACCACCGCTCGCAGAACTCGCAGCGGCGGAGGCCAAGGGTTTGCCGATATGGGGGGAGGTGGAGCTTGCCGTTCGCTCGATGAAATATCCGGCGCCGATCATCGCCGTCGGTGGAACGAATGGCAAAAGCACGACGACGTCTCTGATAGGGGCGCTCCTCGTGAAGCAGGGTTTGAGCGCCTTTGTCGGGGGGAACCTCGGCGAGCCGCTCGCCGACCACGCGGACGAGCGCTTCGATGTCGTCGTCCTCGAAGTGTCGAGTTTCCAGATGGAACGCGTCGATCGCTTTCGGCCTCACGTGAGCGTCCTGCTCAACATGACCGAAGATCACCTCGATCGTTACGTGGATGCGGAGCAATACGCTCTCGCAAAGGGAAACGCATTCCTTCGACAGTCGGACACCGACTGGGCCGTCGTTCCATGGGGAGACGCGGCGTGTGAGCGTCAGGCAAAACGAGGGCTGGGCCGCATCGTCACGTTCGGCCCCGGGGGTGTCGTGGACGTCACGGGCGACGCGGTCGTCGATCGGCGGACCGGCGAACGATTCCCCCGCGCCGAGCTCGCGTTGACAGGTGGACACAACGCGCTCAACGTCGCGGCGGCCCTCGCGTGCGTCCGCCCGTTCGGCGTTGCGGGCGCGGCGATTCGTCAGGTGCTGTGCGAGTTCCGGGGCCTGCCACACCGCACCGCGCTCGTCGGTGTGGTGGGAGGGGTGTCGTATTACGACGACTCGAAGGGAACGAACGTCGGCGCCGCGGTCACCGCCCTCGAGGGTCTACGCGAACCGAAGGCGGTGCTCATCGCGGGCGGTCGAGACAAGGGGGGCGATTATGCCCCATTGGTCGACGTCCTCGCGCGAAAAGGGCGAGCCGCGGTACTCATCGGGGAAGCGGCGCAGACGATCGAGCGTGCCATCGGTGAGCGCATCGCCGTCGTGCGCGCAGCATCCATGTACCAAGCGGTACGCCTCGGGGCTTCGCTAGCGCAAGCCGGCGACGCCGTATTGTTGTCGCCGGCGTGCTCGAGCTTCGACATGTTCCGCGACTACAAGCACCGTGGTGACGAGTTCACCCGAGCGGTGCGACAGCTCGAAGAGGAGTCCATCGCGTGAGCATGCCCCTCTCCTTGAAGAACGTGCGCCGCACGATGGGGATGCAACTCGCCGCGCCCCTCGATGCGCAGCCAAACGCTTCCGGCGCCTCGGGTCCCGTGGACCAGGTACTCGCGGCGGTCGTCGTCGCGCTGGTCGGTTTCGGCGTCGTGATGGTCTACAGCGCCAGCGCGGTTCAGGCCACCATTCAATACCACGATCCTCAGTTCTTCCTGAAGCGTCACGTCGCTTACTCGATGGCAGCACTCGCCGTGATGTGGGGGGTGAGCCGCATCGATCATCACCGTCTCTACAAGCTGACCTACCCTGTCCTCGTATCCGTCGGCGTTCTGCTCGTCCTTTGTGTAGTCGGATTCGGACATTCCGGCGGCGGCGCCGCGCGGTGGCTGACGCTCGGACCGGTCCACGTCCAGCCCGCGGAAATGGCAAAGGCTGCGCTGGTGATCTGGCTCGCATACTCGCTTGCGAAGAAGGCCGAGCGCGTCAAGACGTTCACGGTCGGCTTTTTGCCGCACCTGATCGTCGCGGGCGTCCTCATGCTGCTCTGCCTCAAGCAACCCGATTTCGGAAGCGCGGTCGTCCTCCTCCTTCTCACGTTCACCATGCTGTTCGTGGCCGGAGCGAAGATCGGATACATCCTGGGCGCATCGATCCTCGGCGCCGCATTCGGTGCAGCAGCGATTCGCTTCCGTGAATATCGCTATGAGCGCTACCTGGCGTGGCTGCACATGGACGAGCACCGCCAGGACCTCGCCTACCAGCCGTTTCAGAGCGTCATGTCGTTCGGGTCAGGTGGGCCCACCGGCCTCGGATTGGGGCGAGGGTTGCAAACGCTCTACTTGCCGGAGGCCCACACCGATTTCGTCGCGGCGATTGTCGGGGAGGAACTGGGGTTCGTAGGGGTGGCGGCGCTTTGCATTGCTTATGTCATCTTGGTCGCACGTGGCGTCCGTGCGGCCCTGCGCGCACCCGATGACTTCGGGGCATTCCTCGCGTTCGGATTGTCGGCGATGTTCGGCGTGCAAGCGCTCGTCAACATTGCCGTGGCATTGGCGGTCCTGCCAACCAAGGGCCTGACCTTGCCCTTCGTGAGCTTCGGCGGCTCGTCGTTGCTGGTCAATGCGGTTGCCGCGGGGATCTTGCTCAATATCTCGCGCCAAGGGCAGGACGGGCCCCCGACTCCGAACGGAGGCAACTCACGGGTAAACTCGGTCTCTCAAAACGGAGAATGTGGGGAGTCCTCTTCGCGGAACTTGATCCCGGACTCGGCCGCGGGCTTGCGGGCAGCGGACGGGGGTGAGGGGTGAGCCGGTCGAAGATACTCATCGCAGGAGGGGGGACCGGCGGGCATGTATTTCCAGCCATTGCGGTGGGGGACGCCCTCCAGGCGCTCGCTGACGTGGACATCGTCTTCTGCGGGACAGTCCGCGGGATCGAGGCGCGTATCGTTCCGGCGCGGGGTTGGCCGCTCGAGCAACTCCATGTCGAGCCAATGAAGGGTCGCCGAGGGGCCCAGAGGGTTCGCGCCGTCATCGTGGCCGGTTCGGCGACGGCGCGCGCTTTTGGGCTTCTCAGCCGGCTGCCGCCGCACGCAGTTCTGAGCGTGGGCGGGTACGCCTCCGGACCCGTGACGCTGGCGGCCGCATTGCGCCGAATCCCCGTGGCCGTGCTCGAGCCGAACCGGATCATCGGACTCGCCAACCTGTTGATCAGCCCGTTCGCCAAGCGCGCCTATGTCGCATGGGACGAGGCAGCAATTCGTTTCCGAAGGACCGCACGCCGCGCGTACGGCGTGCCGCTTCGCCGGGGGTTCGCACCGTGCCCGTACACGGCTCGAGGTACCGCACGAGTCCTCGTCATGGGCGGGAGCCAGGGTTCCGCCGCGCTCAATGAGCGCATGCCGGGAGCCATCGCGCGGCTGGCAGGATCCATCCGCGAGCTCGAAGTCGTTCATCAGGCCGGTCATGATCGAGATGCGGCCGTCCGTAGCGCGTACGAGCGTCAGGGCGTCCAGCGTGTCGTCGTCGTGCCGTTCCTCGACGACGTCGCTGCCGCAATCGCGGACGCCGACGTCGTGGTTGCGCGCGCGGGCGCCGTCACGATCGCCGAAATCGCCGCCATCGGGCGCGCGGCCATCCTCGTCCCATATCCGCACGCCGCGGACGATCATCAGGGACACAACGCCGACGCACTCGCTCTTGCCGGGGCCGCCATATGCGTTCGCCAGAAGGCAGCGGACCCTGCCAGACTCGCAACCGAGATCGAGCGCTTGCTGCACGACGACGCGGTTCGCGCGAGCATTGCCGACGCTGCGCGGTCCCGTGGAAAGCCGACCGCCGCGATCGACATTGCGACTGATCTGCTCGATATGGCGGGCGTCGACGAGCGCAAACACAGGGTCGATGGCGACTTAGGGTATCCGCATGCACCACTCGACAGGCAGGTTGGCTGATGTTCCGGGGTCGCGTCCGCCATGTGCACTTCGTCGGCATCGGCGGTATCGGGATGAGCGGCCTCGCCGAGATTTTGCGAGCTCTCGACTTCGACGTCAGCGGCTCGGATCTCAAACTGAACGAAAATGCGCGCCGTCTGCAGAGCCTCGGCGTGAAGGTCTTCGTCGGCCACGCCGCGGAGAACGTCGCCGCTGCGGACGTCGTCGTCTATTCGAGTGCGATCCCGCCGCAAAATCCGGAGATCGTCCGCGCACGCGAGCTCGAGATTCCCATCATTCCACGAGCCGAAATGCTGTCCGAGCTGATGCGCGTACGTTACGCGGTCACGATTGCGGGCTCGCACGGCAAGACGACGACGACATCGCTCGTCGCAACGGTGCTGCGGGCAGCGGGGCTCGACCCGACCGTGGTGGTTGGCGGCAAGGTAAACGCCTTGGGATCGAATGCGCGCGTCGGCGAGGGAGATCTCTTCGTCGCAGAAGCCGACGAAAGCGACGGCTCGTTTCTCAAGTTGACCCCCACCATCGCCGTCATCACGAATATCGATGCCGAGCACCTCGACCACTACGGAACGCACGACGCCGTCAAAGAGGCGTTCGTCCACTATGCGAACAAGGTTCCGTTCTACGGCTTGTGCGTGCTGTGTCTCGACCACGCGGCCGTGCAGGAGGTCTTGCCGCGGCTCGAGCGGCGACACGTCACCTATGGTGTGTCACGCCAAGCCGACTACCGCGCGACTGCCGTGCGGTTCGAGGGTCTGGCGACTCACTTCCACGCGTTTCGACGCAGCGAGTCGCTTGGAGGCTTCGTCATCCGCATGCCAGGCGCGCACAATGTCCTCAATGCGCTTGCGGCGATCGCCGTCGCCGACGAGCTCGAGGTTCCGCTCGACGTGACCCGGGACGCAATCGCCGGCTTCCACGGCGTGCAGCGTCGCTTCACCGTGCTCGGGCAGCCGACCTTCGCCAGGAACGGTAAGGTCGGCGACGTCATGATCGTGGATGACTATGGCCACCATCCTACCGAGATCGAGGCGACGTTGGACGCGGCACAATGCGGATTCGACCGTCGCGTTGTCGTCGCCTTCCAACCGCACCGGTACACGCGTACCAAGCTTCTTTTCGAGGACTTCACACGCGCGTTCAACAAAGCAGACGTTCTTCTCGTGACCGACGTCTATCCCGGCGGGGAACAGCCGATCGCGGGCGCAACGGGTGAGGCGCTTGCCGAAGCCATCCGCGCCCACGGGCACCGCGCGGTGTCGTTCGTCAAGGGAAAGAATCTGGTCGCTCGCGCACTACTCGGCCTTGTCGAACCAGGCGATATCGTCATTGCGCTCGGCGCTGGTGACATCAATGCGAGCGCTCGTGAGTTGCTCGTCATGATGGAGCAGGAGCGTCTGCCATGACTCCGGCAAACCGTCGCGTGAGCCCCGCGTCGAAGCAGCCCCGCGACGAGGCCCTGGAGAGCTTTGGCGCGCCGGCCGCGACTTCACCGCCATCACGCGTTCTATCGATGGTCCGTATGGTCCTTGGCAGTGCGATCCTGGTCGGAACGTCAGTGGGAGTCGCCTGGGTGGCGCGCCGCCATGTGATGAGTAGCCCACGCTTCGCCGTGACGTCGATGCAGATCGTAGGCAACGAACGTCGGCCGGCAGATGCCGTCATCGCCGAGAGCGGCCTCGTCATGGGGCAGAACGTGTTCTCCGTCGACTTGGATGCGGTACGCCTTCGAATCCTTGCCGACCCCTGGATGGCGGACGCCGTCGTCAACCGGCGATTGCCGGG
>JALYHX010000122.1 GCA_030776305.1 Myxococcota bacterium | reverse complement strand
CTCGCCGGCCGGCGGGTCGAGAGCGTCTTCTTCGGTGGTGGCACGCCGAGCTTGTGGAATCCTCGCGAGCTCGGCCGCGTGCTTGCGCACGTGCACGCCAATGTGGCGACGCTGTCCACGCCTCAGGTGGGCAGCGACCCGCATGGTGCCAGCGCGGGCGGTCGCTTCGACGTCGAAGTCACCGTCGAGTGCAATCCGACGTCCCTCGACGAGAGCAGCGCCCGTGCGCTTGCCGAGGTCGGCGTGGGGCGCGTTTCGATCGGCGTCCAGTCGCTACGCGACGAACGTTTGCGCTATCTCGGAAGGCTGCATGACGCCAACGGCGCGCGTGCCGCAATTCGAGCGGCGGTCCGCGCCGGCGTCCCGCGCGTCTCGGCAGACCTCATTTTTGGACTGCCCGGACAGTCACCTGCGGATGCCCGCGACGAGGCCCTCGAGCTTGCTGACCTCGGCCTCTCCCACGTGTCTTGTTATCAGCTGACGATCGAAAACGGAACGCGGTTCGGCGAGCTCGCCCGGCGCGGACGGCTGCCCCTTGCCGACGATGGCGCCGTCGCCGAGGGCTTCCTCGCGATCGACGATGCACTCACGGCGCGCGGTTTGAATCACTACGAAGTCTCGAACTATGCGCGCCCGGGCGATGAGGCGCGCCACAATCTCGGGTACTGGCATGGTGACGAGTACCTCGGCCTCGGCTGCGCGGCGGTCGGTTTCGTCGGCACCACCACCACCACAGGAGAGGCAGGTGCGAGCGCGAAGGGGGTGAGGTATCGCAACGCCGTACGGCCCGAGCGCTATGTCGCGTCGACGTTGTCCGCCGAGTCGGGGCCCCCGGGCGAGGATGACGGAATCTCCGAGTCGAGCGAACCGCTGAATGCGCCGACTCTCTTGCGGGAGAGAATCATGCTCGGATTGCGCCTCGCCGAGGGGGTCGACATCGACTCCGCCGCACGACGTCTGAACACTCCAGGGTGGACTTCGGAGCGAACGCGGACCGCGGCATGGCTCGAGGAGCGCGGTCGCATCGTTCGCGAAGGGAGCCGAATCCGGATCCCGCGCGCGGCGTGGTTGTGGACGGATGATACGGCGGCACGGCTGTTCTGAACGCAGGGAGGCGGGGGGTCGGGGTCGAGGCCCTCGTGGCCCATTGAAGTGGACGTCGTCCGTAAACATTTTGTCGATATCGACTTGGCGTCCGCAATGAGCCTTGGCTCCTCCCATGGGAAATGGTGAAGTCCTAAAAGAGAGGCGCCCGATGGACCCAATCGCTCAATTCAAGGAAAACGCCAAGCAAGGGTGGTCGACGTTCACGCCGACCGAGATGATCACCGGGTCGGTCGCTCCACGATTGGTGAAGCTTGCCGGGATCGAGCGCGGAACCCAGGTTCTGGACGTCGGATGCGGAACGGGGGTGGTGGCGCTTACCGCGGCACGACTCGGCGCCAAGGTCACCGGCGTCGACCTCACCCCGAAGTTGCTCGATCGCGCCAAGGAAAATGCGTCGATCATGAGCCTCGAGGTCACGTGGATCGAAGGGGATGCAGAAGCGCTGCCGGTTCCCGACGCGAAGTTCGACTTCGTCGTGAGCCAGTTTGGTCACATGTTCGCACCGCGGCCGCACGTTGCCGTGCAAGAGATGTTGCGGGTGCTCAAGCCGGGCGGGACGATTGCTTTTTCGACATGGCCGCCCGAGCTGATGGTCGGCAAGATCTTCATGCTCATCGGCAAGTATGGACCCCCGATGCCGCCCGAGGTCTCACCAGCGCCTGCGTGGGGCGATCCGAACGTCGTCCGCGAACGCCTTGGCAGCGCGGTCAAGAATCTGCATTTCGCCCGCGACGTCATGGACTTTCAGATGCTCAGCGTCCAGCACTACCGCCTGTTCATGGAGGCCAACGTGGGGCCGGTCGGCAAGCTGGTGCAGATGCTCGGAAGCTCGGACCCGCAGAAGCTCGCTACATTTCGTCGCGAGCTCGATGAGCTGGTGACGCTCTACTTCACCGACAATCTTCTTCGGCAAGACTTTCTGATGACACGGGCGGTCAAGGTCTAGCGTCGAAGAGGGGAACCGAAGTTCGGAGCGTCGCGTGAGAAATCGCCGGCGATCAGGCGAAGGTCGGGCGTGACGATCGCAAAGTCAGAGGCAACCTTGCGATAGTCGCCCGCGACCTTGCGTTGGTTGCCGGCGACCTTGCGTTGGTTGCCGGCGACTTTGCGTTGGTTGCCCGCGACTTTGCGTTGGTTGCCCGCGACCTTGCGTTGGTCGCCCGCGACTTTGCGTTGGTTGCCGGCGATGGTGGCGCACATCCCCGCACAAAAATGACGCCTGCTGAACGATTTTTTGGTGATCGGCGGCGAATCGCGAATCGGGGCCGGACTGTCTCATGAGGGAGACGAACGAAGGCACAAGCCGCACGGAGCATGGGTGCTCCGCGCGGTTCGCCATGACGGCGAGCGTGCGCCCTCGAGAAAGGAGAAAGAGCACATGTCTACTGCGGTCAATACAGTGAAGCCCAGCAAGGCCTCGGCCTTGGCGGGTGTCCGCGCTCTCATCGCGGCCACTCAAAAGCGCACTCCGAACGGGTCATTGACGTTCGGAAACGCCACGTACACGTCGGCTTCGCTCGTCCAGATGTTTCAAAGTCTGGCCGATGCGATGACGGCGCACGACGTGGCGCAAGCGCAAGCCAAGGACGTGCTTCTCGCACTTCGCGATGTTGCAGCCAAGGTGGGCCCGGTTCTCCGGGCATACCGACGCTTCCTCGTCGCGACGTACGGCAACGCCACCGAGACGCTCGCGGACTACGGCCTCAAGCCTCCCAAGGCGAAAGCGCCGCGGACAAGCGAGCAGAAGGCAAAAGCGGCTGCGAAGCTCAGGGCAACCCGCATAGCGCGGGGAACCACGAGCAAGAAGCAGAAGGCTTCGATTCACGGAGTGGTCACGGCGCCGGCGGAAATCCCGCCGTCACCGCCCACTCCGCCGAAGCCGGCGGCCTGACGTCTCCCGAGCGGAGACGCTTGCGGGGCAAAGGAGAATCCGCGGCTCTCACGGACTCCGCGTCGGGGAACCGATGAGTGAGAGCGCCTCACGACGGGCCGAAGACCGGACGTGAGGACGATCGCCCCGGCGGCGCGCGAAGCAGTCAGTCGCGCGTCGTCCGGGGCGTCGCTTATTTCCACCCAGACCCCCGACTTACCCCGTCACATCTGAAGCTGAAAGAGCTGCTGGATTTCGGCCGCGGTCAATACGCGACCATAAATCCGAAACTCGTCGACTTGGCCATCGAGCGTAGTACTCGCGGCGTATTGCGACCGCCCAATGAAGTTCTGCGTGGTCGTCCCCAAACTGGCCGGAGTCAGCGTCACTGCGGAACTCGTCACCTGAATGCCATTGACGTAAAGCGTCCCGGTCGCTCCGGACAGCGCGATCGCGATGTGCTTCCACGTTCCGGTAGGCAACGTGGTGGTCCGGAGTTGCTGCTCCTGCGTCAGACCACCGAGGGTGATGGCGAAACGGGTATCGGGGACATTCGTGTTCGGGCTCAAGTACATATACGCAGTCGTTCCCGTTCCGAAGTCGAAGATACGCGTGAACGTCGGGACCGTGACCAGTTTGACCCACAGCGAGATCGAGCACGACGTCAAACCGCTCACGATCCCGCTGGGCAGACTGACGTACTGACCGGGAGCCATGGTGGCTGCGTTTCCGCGCTGACCGGGGGCAAATGTGGCGCCCTTCATTGCGGCCGTGAAACCGTTGCCGGAAAGGTCTGCCGCCGTCGTGCCGCCCGTTTCATCGAACGGATAGAAGGCCACGAGACCTATTCCCAGAGTTGCGGCCGCGTCGGCCGCATCGACAAGCGGCGCGGCATCTGCAGCGTCGACAACGGTCCCCCCATCGATCCCGGTGTCGACCAACGCGTCGATGTCCGCCGCATCAGCATCGGCTCGCCCGTCCACGGCCACGTCCAGATCCTTGGCATCCATTGCGTCGGGACCACTGACGACAGCATCATCGGTCGTCGCATCCGGACTCTGCGACGCGGCCTCTACGTCGTCGGCCGAGTCGAGACTTCCGGACTGCCCGTCCCCCTTCGCCGTCGCGTCCACGACGGATTTGCGGCTCGAGAGATCGCTGGGGTCGAGGACAAGCGAACAGTCGCACAGGGGCGATGCTTCCTACGACCACAAGGGCCGTCCGAGCATTCACAACGATGTCGCCGCGGACGTCATCAGAACGCGCCTTGGAGGCCGATCATGGCTCCTGACGTACTTGGAGTCAGCGCGAGGGTCGTTCGGGGACTTGGCGCCAGGCGGCGCGCGTCCGAATGGACGGCATTGCGCTGCACGGACGAACGATTGAGGTACACGTACGCCCCTCCGGCCGCCGCGACGGCGGCGATGCCGAGGGACACGTCCGCGGCGAGGAGCTTCGTGCGGACCGAGCTCACCTGCCCATCGCTGCACGTTGGGGAACAGCTCGATTGCAACGAAATCCTCTGAGTCAAGCCCCAAAGGCCGAAGCCAGCAAAGCCGACGATGCCCGCGACGGAGACGCCGCCCAGAACGAAGGCGAGCTTCGGCACCGGCCGGTGCATTTCGGGCGGCGGCCCCTCGACGATCGCGACGGGCTCCGGATGTCCGAAGCGCACGTCGAGGGTCCGGCTCTCGCCCTCCGCGAGCGTCACCTGCTCTTCGATCGGGTCCTCGGAAGAAACCTCGAAACGAAACGTGTGCAGGCCGGGATTGACCGAGAACGGGAGACCGTCCAAGCGTAGCGCGACAACCTCTCCGTCGATGGTCACGCGCACGGCGTCTTCGTCGCGCCCGCGCAATTTCGCGCGCACGATGACCGCCGGGATCGCGTGGGTCACAGACTCCAGCCAGGTCGAACAATCCTTACTGACGATCAAAGGACAATTTTGATCGGAGCATGCAATCATTGCCGCGCGCGCCTGGGTGAGCTTGCCGTCTTGGCGGAGCAATTGCGCTTCCTCATGCTGAGTGACGCAGGCGCGCTTCCAGTCCTCGGCCGTGGCCTCGGGCGTCGCGCCAGCGCCCTGCGCACGCGAGGCCGTACAGAGGACGATGCCCACGGCGAAGGCCTGTCCGCGCGAAGACAACGACCGCATTCTCGACTGACTCATGACCCCTCGCCGCACCATGATAGGCGTGCCGCGCTGCCGCGGACAACGTTTGAATCGATCGGCGGCGATGCCGTCTGGGGCGTCGCATCCACGTGTAAGGAAGGAGCGGTGGCCAGAGTTCTTCCGACGCACAGGCGCTACATCGCCCACCGGCCTACCTCTTCTCATGGGGCACGACTGCGCCGTTTGGATAAGATAGAGCCCAAGTGAACGCAGATGCTTACGCTTCCGCCGGCGCCCTAGAGGCTCCTCGAACAGGGTCTCACGGCAAGTACCGGGTTCTCACCCAACTCGGCGAGGGCGGGATGGCCACGGTGCACCTTGCTGTCGCGAGCGGGCCGAGCGGATTCAACAAGCTTGTCGTCCTCAAGATCCTGAAGCGAGGACTCGCGGAAGACCCCGCATTTCGCGAGATGTTTCTGCGAGAGGCACGAGTGGCGGCGCGCCTGAACCACCCGGGCATCGTGCAGACCTACGAGGTATTCGAGGCGCGGGGCGCTCCAGTCATCGTCATGCAGTATCTGGACGGCCAGACTCTCGCCAAACTGAGACAGCGTGCCAAGGGCACTTTTCCTTTGAGCACCCATTTGCGAATCATCGCAGATGCAACCGGCGCGCTTCATCATGCCCACGACCTTGCCGACTACGACGGAAGGCCGGTCGGGCTCGTGCACCGTGACATGACTCCACAAAACATATTCGTCACGTTCGACGGACAGGTCAAACTACTCGATTTCGGTATCGCCAAGCTCACGACGTCGAACCCGGAGACCCAGACCGGGGTGATCAAGGGCAAACTCCGCTATATGCCGCCGGAACAGATCGCGGGCGAACCAGTCGATCGGCGCACGGATCTCTATGCCATCGGTGTCATGCTCTGGGAGGCCGCCACTGGCCAGCCCATGTGGAAAGGCTGCTCCGACGTCACCGTTATGAAGAACGTGCTCAGCGGCGAGGTCGTTCCTCCACGAAGCGTCCAGCCCCAGATTCCGGAGCAACTCGAAGCGATCTGCATGAAGGCGCTGTCTCCGGCGCCCGCGGATCGCCACGCCACGGCCGCCGAGCTCGAGGCCGAATTGGAGACGCTCCTCGATGAGCTCAACTCTCGCGTCAACGCTCGTGTGATCGGCAAGTTCGCGTCGACGCTGTTCGCGGACATTCGCGCGCAGACCAAGACGATCATCGAGACGCAACTGAGCGAAGTCGCGCTGCTTCCGCCCGAGGAGTTCGAGTTGTTCCCTTCGGAGGACGTCGAATCGATTCGAATGCCAACGTTCGGATCCTCGTCCTACGAGGACTCGAAATTCGGGCGACCAACCGCCTTCGCGCGACGTTCGGTCCCCGGCCCCTCCACCGAAGAGACGAAATTCGCACCCCGCCCGCCGCTCCGCATTCCTCTCGGGTTCGTGCCACTCGGCGTGCTCCTCGTCAGCATTGCGTTGGCGTCGGGCACGAACGCGACAACCGCGATCAGCGCGGCAACGGCCGCGCCGTCACCGAGTGTTTTCGACGTTCAGCCCGGGACGGCTGCGCCATCTCTCCCTGACCTGGCGGCGCCTGTGTCCATCCGCGTCACGGCAACTCCTCCGCAGGCACGCGTGCGGATCGACGGCGAGCTGCTCCCGAGCAATTCTTACGTTCGTTCCATGCCCTCCGATGCGTGGCAACACATCGTGACGGTCGAAGCACCTGGGTACAAGTCTCGAAGCGCGACGGTCTCCGCGGAGCGAGACGGCGAGCTCGTGGTGGATCTGGAGCGGGCGTCGGCCCCGTCGCCCGTGACCCGCGTGGTTCCAGTGCTCGCCGTGGCTCCAGCGCCGCGGGTGGTGGCCGAAGCAGTCAAGCCGCGGGTGGCGCCGAGCCCCGCAGCACCCGCGAAGCCTCGACCGACCCCCCCCGTCGCCAAGTGCAATCCGCCTTATCGGATCGACACGTTCGGAATCAAGCACTTCAAAATCGAATGCCTCTGAGGAGCTTGGGGGGCTGTCAGTTCGCCGCGCAAATCTGTCGGAGGTCTTCATCCGAGACTTCGCGCTTTTGGTCCGCGATCCGCTGAAACGCTTGGAACGCCTGCGCCAGCCGTTCGCCGCCAAGGTCGAAGCCCAGGGCACGGGCGCGCGCGGCAAACCCCGTTCTGCCCGAGAGCTTGCCGAGGACGATCTCCGTTCCCGTGGGGTGGCCTATGCGAGCTGGATCGATGCACTCGAAATTGAGTCGGTGCTTGAGCACCCCGTCTTGATGGATGCCCGACGCGTGACGAAACGCGTTCCGCCCCACGATCGCCTTGTTGGGAGGGACGGCGATTCCGCTCCGCTCCTCGACCAACCGCGACAGCGGGTAGATGCCCGTCGTATCGACGTCGGTGTGGACACCGAGTTCGGCTCCGTGGACAGCGATACTCATCACGACTTCTTCGAACGACGTGTTCCCTGCCCGCTCCCCGATGCCGTTGACGCATAGTTCGACTTGACGGGCGCCCGCGGCGACCGCGGCCATTGCGTTCGCGGACGCCATGCCCAGATCGTTTTGACCGTGAAACGACAGGATCGCCCGCTCGAGCTCCGGGACCGCGTCGCGGAGGAACCGGAAGAGATCGGTCACGTGATGAGGGAGCGCATAGCCGACGGTGTCCGGAATGTTGATCGTCTTCGCTCCGGCGCCGATGGCGACGCGGACGAGGTTCGCCAGGAACGGTCGGTCGGCACGCGTCGCATCCATCGGCGAAAACTCGACGTCCTTCACGGCACGACAGGCGCGCGCGATCATGGCGCCCGTAATCTCGAGCACCTCGGCATGGCTGCGTCGAAGCTGGTGCTCGAGTTGAACGTCGCTCGCATTGACGAACACGTGGATGCGCGGTCGCGACGCACCCGTGAGCGCGGTCGCGGCCGCGTCGATGTCGCCGGCGACGCAGCGCGCCAGGGCGCAGATGCTCGCGCTCTGGACTTGCTCGGCGACTGCATGGACCGAGCGCCATTCGATCGGAGACGCAGCAGGAAAACCCGCTTCGATGACGTCGACGCGCATCGCGGCAAGTCGCCCGGCGATCTCCAACTTGTCGCGCTCGGAAAAGAGCACGCCGGCGGACTGTTCGCCGTCGCGAAGGGTGGTATCGAACACGATGACTCGGTCGGACATGGCGGCTCCTGCTCACGAGTGCGGGCGGAACGAGGGCGACCGAGTGTCTACCCTCTCCGCCGAACTCGGCGAGAGAGGGTAAGGCTTCTTTAGCCCGCGAACCGCCCCTCTCCCGCCCGCCGAAGGATGGGCGCGAGCAGGCAATGGAGGGGCGGAAGGGCCGGAGGAAAGAACATGATCGGCGCTGGGCAAATAGCCTGTGAACCTCCGCATGTCAACGCTGTGCCTGCCGGAGCCTCGCCGACCGAGGTCGACGACAGATGACGAGAGATACGAGTCCGAAAGTTATCCCAATGCCTGTGCATAACCACTGAACAACCTCCGGGGTTAGCTGTTAAGAGTTTGTGGTAACAGCTGTTCAGTCCGCTGCGCCAGCAGCATTCATTTACGGGGCGTTTGGGCGGCTTTCAACGCACCGTTGCGGCTGCAAAAGATTGACCCATGGCTCCGAGGCGGCGGACTTTGCAGCCGTGCTCGAACGTCTATCCGTGGTGGCTTTTTACTTTACAGGCCCAAGATGTTGGGGTTACAACGCTGAGTCTGGGGTTCGCTCCCGATGTGACAATTTGGTGTCGGGGTTACCGTTCCCACACGGTAGAGCTTGGGGCGGGATCGACTACATGCAGCCGGGCGCGGCGGCTGTTGAAGCGGAGGTTTGTTCCCTTGCGCTGAACACGGGTACCAGTACTCGATTGGCTCGGTTGACAGTGACGGAGGTGCAGCATGGCACAGTCGGTGGACTTCGGCGGAAACGGCGTCAATCACCTTAAGACGGTGCGCAACGGACAAGATAAAGCAGCACGGGCCCCCACGACGCGGACATCCGGTGCATTGGCCACGCGGCGAGGTCCAACCTCGAAACAGGAAACTGCCGTACCTCGCTCGCAAGCACGAGACAAAAACTCGAAAGGCGCGCACGCCAAGGCCAACGCCAGCGCCAACGCCAACAAGAAGCGCGCACGCGGCGTGCATGTCGCGCGCCGCCTCACCACGCCGGAAGTCGACCCGCTCGACGCAGTCGTGTACGAGCGTCGTTCGAGCACGATTTCGAATCCCGATGGCAGCATCGTCTTCAAGATGGAGGGAGCCGAAGTTCCCGCGAACTGGAGCCAGCTCGCGAGCGACATCCTGATTTCGAAGTACTTCCGGAAGGCTGGTCTCCACGGGAACAAGGACACTGCGGAAACGACGGCCCGGCAGGTCGTCCACCGCCTTGCGCACACCATCCGTCGCGCGGCTGACGATTTCGGTGGTTACTTCGCGACCAAAGCCGATTCGGACGCATTCGAAGCCGAGCTCTCATACCTGCTCGTGCACCAGTACGGGGCCTTCAACTCACCGGTATGGTTCAACCTGGGGCTTTGGCACGAGTACGGCATCGCAGGGTCCGGCGGCAACTGGGCGTGGGACTTCGACACGCGCAGCCCCGTAGAGACTGAGGTGGCATACGAGCGCCCGCAGTGCTCGGCGTGCTTCATCCAGGCAGCAAAAGACGACCTGATGTCGATCTACGATCTCGTGAAGTCCGAAGCACGGCTGTTCAAGTACGGGTCGGGCACCGGCTCCAATTTCAGTGTGATTCGCGGCAGGCAAGAAAAGCTATCGGGGGGTGGGACGTCGTCGGGGCTCATGTCGTTCCTCGAGGTTTTCGACCGGGCCGCGGGCGCGACGAAGAGCGGGGGCACGACGCGGCGCGCCGCCAAGATGGTGTGCCTCGACATGGACCATCCGGAGATCGTGGACTTCATCGAGTGGAAGGTCCGTGAGGAGAAGAAGGCCCACGCGATGATCCTGGGGGGGTACAGCGCCGACTTCAATGGCGACGCCTATCACACCATCAGCGGACAGAACTCGAACAACAGCGTGCGCGTGACCGACGAGTTCATGCGCGCAGCTCAGGCCGGCGGGAAATGGCAGACGCGCTTTCGCACGACGGGCGAAGTGAGCGACAGCTACGAGGCCAAGGAACTCTGGAACAAGATCGCAGAGGCCGCGTGGGGGTGCGCAGATCCGGGCGTTCAATACGACTCGACGATCAACCGCTGGCACACATGCCCCAACTCGGGCCGGATCAACGCGTCGAACCCTTGCTCCGAGTACATGTTCCTCGACGACACGGCGTGCAATCTGGCGAGCGTCAACCTGACGAAGTTTCTCCGCGACGACGGCTCGTTCGACGTCGATGGCTACCGCCATGCTTGCCGGATCTTTTTCATGGCGCAGGAGGTCCTGGTCGACCTCTCGAGTTATCCGACGTCGAACATCGCGAAAAATAGTCACGACTACCGACCCCTGGGGCTTGGCTATGCGAACCTCGGCAGCCTGTTGATGTCGCTTGCCGTGCCGTACGACAGCCGCGAGGGACGCGCCATCGCTGCGGCGCTCACCGCAATCATGTGTGGCCAGGCATTCAAGACGAGTGCGGAGATTGCGGCGAGCAAGGGACCCTTCGACGGCTACGCGAAGAACCGCGAGCCCATGTTGCGCGTGATGCGAATGCATCGAGACGCGGCCTACGACATCGATCGCGATGCCACGCTCGTCGATCTGTACGCTGCCGCGTGCGAGGACTGGGACGACGCCGTGCGCCTCGGCGAGACGAACGGTTACCGCAATGCGCAAGCGACGGTCCTCGCACCTACTGGAACGATCGGGTTGCTCATGGATTGCGATACGACCGGCATCGAGCCGGACTTCGCGCTCGTGAAGTTCAAGAAGCTCGCCGGCGGCGGCTACTTCAAGATCGTCAATCAGACGGTGCCGCGCGCCCTGCGTCGTTGCGGATACAGCGAGCGCGAGGTGCAGGAGATCGTCGCATACGTCTCAGGCACCAACACGCTGCTCACGGCGCCCCACATCAATCGACGCACGCTGAAGGAAAAGGGGCTGACAGACGTCGAGATCGAGAAGGTCGAGGCCGCCATCCCCGGCGTGTTCAATCTCGACGGCGCGTTCGCGCCGTGGGCGCTCGGCGAAGAAGCGTACGACCGGGTCGGGGCGAACAAGGAGTTCCGATCTGCCCACGCGAACGGAGCGGCCTCCTCGAACCAGCGCAAGCGTGAGTTCGCGCTCCTCGAGCACCTCGGCTTTACACGCGCACAGATCGACGAGGCGCAGGACGTGATCGTCGGGCGCATGACCATCGAGGGTGCGCCTCATCTCAAGCAGGAGCACTACGCGGTCTTCGATTGCGCCAACCGCTGCGGAAAGCACGGAAATCGTTTTCTCGCGCCCATGTCGCATGTGCGCATGATGGCGGCCGTGCAGCCTTTCTTGAGCGGGGCCATCTCGAAGACCGTCAACCTGCCGAACGATGCGACTGTCGAAGACGTGAAGGGGATCTACGAACAGGGCTGGAGGCTGGGACTCAAGTCGGTCGCGCTCTATCGCGATGGATGCAAAGCGAGCCAACCCCTTTCGACGACGGCGGAGAAGAGGGAAACGAAGAAGGAGACCCCCGCGCCCGAGGCGCTCCTCGTGCCGATGCCACCGACGACCGAGCCGACGACGCAGCTCACGTTGCCCATCGCGCCGAACACACGTCTCTACGGACAGCGGGCGCGCCTGCCGAAGAAGCGCCACGGCTTCACACAAGAGGCACGCGTCGGCGGGCACAAGATCTTCCTCCGGACCGGCGAGTACGAGGACGGGCAGCTCGGCGAAATTTTCATCGATATGCACAAGGAAGGTGCGGCGTTCCGGTCACTGATGAACTGCTTTGCGATGAGCATCAGCGTCGGTTTGCAGTACGGGGTGCCGCTTCAGACGTACGTCGACCAGTTCACCTTCACGCGCTTCGAGCCCCAAGGACCCGTGGAGGGCCACCCTTACGTGAAGTTCGCGACATCGATCGTCGACTTCATCTTCCGAGCCCTCGGGGTCGAATATCTGCGGCGCCACGACCTTGCGCACATCAAACCGGAGCTGGACTCGACGTCGGGAATCTACCCGCAGCCTTCGCAGCTGCCGGCGAGTCCCGTCGACACGGGGCCGCTCCCGCACACGCGTGAAGCCATCGCTCGCAGTGCGGCGATGAGCGAAACGCTGGGCGACACGGCTTCCGGTTCGCCCCTCGATGCACAACTCGACAGAATGATGGGGGACGCGCCGGTCTGCGACGTCTGCGGGCACATCACGGTGCGTAACGGCGCCTGCTACAAATGCCTGAACTGCGGCAACTCGATGGGCTGCTCGTAGACGCACGAGTGCCTCCTCGCGAATCCGGCGGCAATTGGCGGGCGAAAACTACCCACCCCGTGGAGATCCCTGTACGCTCGGGTCTCCAATGACGCCGGTGACCGTTGCCCGCAGACTACCGCTGCTATCGCTCATGATGTCACTGGGGCTGCTATTGCTTGGCTGCCCGAAGAAGCCGGCCCCGCCCATCGAGGACGCGGGGCTGGCGGCGCCGGCCAGCACTCCCTCGGTGACCGAACTGGCGCCTCTCACCGACACCGCGGACGCTGGCGATGCCGCAGCCGAGAGCGGTCCCAAGAAGTGGACCGGCCCATCGATGACTCCGAACCAGCTGAAGATCGAGGCTTGCTGTGCGGGAATGCGCGCGCAGGCCAAGCAGATGGGACAGTCACCCGAAGCCTTTCAGCTCAGTGCCGCCGCCGTGCAGTGCGACGTATTCGCCAAGCAAGTGGGACCGCTCGGAACCGCACCGGAGCTTGCGCAAATTCGGCAAATGCTCAAGAGCGTGAAGTTGCCATCGGCTTGTCAGTTCTAGAGGCCAAAGTGAAAGTGATCGAAGCCCCTTGCTTCGATAGCCCGCTCGCCGTCCGCACCGCGCAGCACGAGGCCCTCCCCTTCGCGGACCTCGCCGATTCTCCGGAAGCCCGGTATCGGGACGGTGCTCGCGACGACGAGCGCGTAGTCCTCGCCTCCGTAAAGGGCGAGATCGAGCGCGCTCTCGCCGAGCACGTCGGCAGCCGCAACCAGGGCAGCGTCTGCGACCAGCCGTGCTTCCTCGAGCACGATGCAAACCCGGCTGGCTTCCGCCACGTGATCGGCGTCGCGCGCGAGACCGTCCGACACATCGACCGCGGCGTGCGCGACCACGGCCATCGCGCGCCCTTCGGGAATGAGTGCCCGCGGGGCACGCCAAGCCGCTATGGCCGGTGCAAGAGCACTGGGGGCATCATCCTCTGCGATGCGCCGCTCGAGCGCCTTCAGACCCGCCGCAGCAAGTCCCACGCTGCCAGCGATCCACACCCCATCTCCGGCGCGTGCCCCACGACGCTCGACGGCGCGCTCGCATCTCCCAAGCAAAGTCGTCGCAATCGACAATGACGGCCCGCGGGCAAGGTTGCCCCCGACCACGGGCGCACCCATTGCGCGCGCCGCGTTGCACTGACCCAGGGCGATGTCCTCCAGCGCCGCATCGTCGACATCGTCGGGCAGCACGAGAGCGGAGAGCGCACACCAGGGGACCGCGCCCATGGCCGCCAAATCGCTGGCGGCGGCCATGAGGCTTCGCCACCCGATATCCCGCCACGACAGGAAGTCGCGCCGGAAATGGCTGCCCTCGACCTGCTCGTCGATGGTCCAGACGAGCCGTGACGACGCGTGCGGCACGGTGAGCACTGCAGCGTCGTCGCCAATGCCGACGTCGATTCCGGGCGGTCTTTCATCCTCGCTCCAGGCGAGGATGCGCGCGAGCAAGGCGATGCGCCCCCTCTCATCCATCGAGGTCATGCATCCTTACGCCATGCGCGGCGCCTCCGCCACCGTGGATGCGGACTGCTGCGGCAGCGACACGACGAAGACCGTCCCTTTGGGCACGTTGTCTTGGATGCGGACCGTCCCCGAATGCGCCAAGATGAGGCGCTTTACGACCGACAGCCCCAACCCAGTCCCCCCGTATTGGCGAGTGCTCGACGAGTCCACTTGGTAGAAGGCATCGAACACCTTCGACCGCTCCCGCAATGGGATTCCGATGCCGGTATCGCTCACGCTCACCTCGACCCGCCCGCGCGTCGGGGCAAGAAGCGCGAGGCCCTCGTGATCCTCGCCACCGGCAGCGTCGGGCTCGCCGATGCGCGCCCGCAACGTCACCGAACCGCCTACGGGGGTGAACTTGATCGCGTTCTCGACGAGGTTGAGAAAAACCTGACGCAGACGCTCCGGGTCGCCGTGGAGATCGGGCAGATTTTTTTCGACGTCCACCTCGAAGCGCAGCTCCTTCTTGCGCGCCGCCGGGATGAGGGTCGACGTGACCTCGGAGAGCACCGACTCGATGCGAACCCCCGGGCGCATCACCACGCGCATCGTTCCGCTCTCGAGCTTGCCCAGGTCGAGCAGGCCGGTGATGAGCGACAGGAGTTGATCTCCCTTTTCGTAGATCGTCTTGACGAACTCGAGCTGCTCCGGCGTCATCTCACCGGCGAGGCCTTGTGCAAGCATCTCGCTGTACCCGATGATCGACGTCAGCGGTGTCCGGAGCTCATGGCTCACGGTCGCCAGGAAGGCCGACTTGAGGCGATCGAGCTCTTTGAGCTTGTTGAACGCGTCCTGGAGCTTCGTCGTCTTGTCCTCGAGCTGGCGGTAGCTCTCGCGAACGCTCGCCAGGTGCATCTGGCTCGTGACGTGGGCCTTGTGGCCGGCGAAGAAGATGAGATCGAGTGCAGATTTCAAGTGGCTGGCGATGCGCGTCACCGCCTCAGGCTTCGCTCGCGGCATTTTCTGCAAAAGCGGCCGCGCGCGATCCCTGTCGATGCCGGGATCGACCGCAAATAGCGATTGGGGAGCCTCGGTCACGTTCGATGGGAGAAACGGTCCGAGGATCAGTCGCCCGACGCGACGCCCGTCATATTCCAGGACAAAGATGCGGTACACCGCGCCTGTGAAACACACGTGCACGACGTCGCCCGTATCCCCGGGCTCGCGGAGCCTGACGGCTCCCACCAGCGATTCGCAAGCCTTCCGCCCGTCGATAGTCGTGTTGACGTAGGCACACAACTCCTGCTCAGCACCCGCATCCGCAAGCAGCACACCCTCGATCGAATAGATGCGCGCAGGAATGCCGAAGAGAGTCTGAAAGCTCCGGCAGAGCTCCTCGAGCCCTGCGCGGTCGACCATGTCGTCGATGCGCATGCGGTCGTCGATGACGAGATCTTCGACGCTGACGTGGGGCAAGTCGGCGGTCATGTGCGTACCTGCAGATGGCGATCGAGATCGCCCCCAACGCACGAGCCGAGGAGCGTACTCACGTCGGTGGAGACGCCGAACTGACGCGCAGCCATTGGAAGGAGATCGCTCGACCGCACGCCCAGCATTTTTGCAAGTTGGTGTTCGCGATCGAGCTTTGCCCAGATGATGTAAAGCAGTCCGAAGAACGTCTCGAGCACTCCGTTCCCCGTCACGGCGCTCGCCTTGAACACCGGCTCGCGCCCGCGCCGAGCAAGCGCGTCGATCTCGTCGTCCGAGCGAATCTTGTCCAAGTCCCGCTTGTTGAACTGGATGACGATGGGGATCTCTTTGAGCGTCAGACCGAGCTCGCCGAGGTTTTGGCGCAAGTCGATGAAAGAGGCCGCGTTGTGCTCCGTCTCACTGATCTGCGAGTCCGCGACGAACGCCACACCGTCCGCTCCCTGGAGGACGAGCCGCCGGGTGGATGCGTGTAGGACCTGGCCAGGGACCGTAAAAATCTTGATGCGCATCGTCATGGGCGGCGTCGAGCCTGGTTCTTGCTCCCCTCGCAGCGTCAGCGGCAGCATGTCGAAGAACAACGTCCGATCGTCCTTCGTCTCGAGCGTCATCAAGCGACCGCGTGACGCTTCGCTCGTGAGCTGATGCACCGCGCGCAGGTTGGTCGTCTTCCCGCTGAGCGCGGGCCCGTAGTAAACGAGCTTGAGCGCAATCTCGCGGCCCCCGAAGTTTATCTGCACGATTCCGGATCGTACCAGAGATGACTCTGGCTGCACTCTAGAGGCCGTATGGCATTGCGCTTCGCGCAAATGGCCAGGACGGCGTTGGGGTCGCCCTCGATTCATTTAGGAAAAGAAACCGCCCCGCAACGGCGCGCTCGTCACGCGCCGCCGGGGCGATCGTCCCCCCCGTGAGCGGTCTTCGGCCGGTTCACGAGGCACTCCTGCCTCAGGCCCCGGCCGGCTTCGATCCCGTGGCGGGCGACGGGTGCGTGGCGGACGAATCCGCCGTCACCGTCGGTGCCACCCCGTGGATCTTGGCCTGCTGCTTCTTGCTCTCGGTCCCGCGCGCGCTTTGCGCGTTGCAAAAACCTTGCCAGCCGCCGTCACCTTCTGTTCGCTGGTCAGCGGCGCCTTCGCCTTGGGGGGCTTGATGCCGTAATCCGCGAGCGTCTCGACGGCGTTGTCGTACGTCGCGGTGATGAAGCGCCGGTAGGCCCGAAGGACCGGGTTGACCCTTGCCGCGACATCACGAAGTGTGGCGAGCAGGTCTTTCCTTCCTTCATCTCCAGTGCCGATCGCCCTCGAACGAACTCCGCTGTCGGATCGGGTCCGCGCGACCGCAGCGTGGAGTTGGCAATCTGATGTCAGCTGTCAAAGGGATGTGCCAAGATGACAGTCCCAGGAGACGAAAGCGATGGCGGGCGGGCGCGCCGGTGGACCCTAGGTTGTTCGTGATGAGCAACCAGCACCGTTGCGGCCCGGACCCGGCTCTGGAAGGCAAGGCGGGCCGGTCGGGGTTGCTCACGGTCCGTTCGGGGTTGCGCATGGGGGCCGAGGGCCTCCGGTGGTCGGGGTACTCGCCACTTCGCGCAGCTCGCCTCCATACCACACCCCTGGCCCGCCGGTCTCCGCCGCGAACTCGACTGTAATCGCTCCGCCTTCCGGGGCCTACGAGGGCGAATTGATTACGTCGTGCGATCCTGCACTGTTTCGATTTGACGAAACCGGGGCAGTGGTGGTCTCTGGCGTGTCATGGAACCCGTGCGGCCACATGCTCGTCAACTTTGGTGGAGTGGGCGGAATCTATTGTCAAGTTGCGGGATTGCACAATTATCCGACGTACATGACTGAAGAAGGATACCAACGCTACATGACCGAGAACCACAAGTAGGATATTCGTCGCCTGCGTGTTGTCGTGCCAACTCCGCAACTTGCATTGGCCAAACTCAAGCAGCTGCTTAGCGAACGCTGGACGTGGATGATATTACCACACAACTGTGCTGAATTCACGGAGACGGTGTTTCAGGCTGCTGGTGCCACGAACGACGATGACACGCCTTGGGACCTTTATTTCAATGGCCCCGTTAAACTCGACAGTCCCTCCGAGCCCGATTGTTATTGGCGGTTGCAACGCGATATCTTGGATCTTTACGGCGTCCCCCGTTGACATTGGGCGTCTCTGCCTTTTGCGCTGGCGCGCGGCGGAGAACGGGCGCTACGTTTCGGGCGGGAGCGGCCGCCCGCGTCTGTAGGCCGCGAAACGCGCCACGAGCAGTGCAATGGCCACGTAGATTGCTCCATTGGCGGCCGTTGCAGCCGTGAGAAGGGCAGCCGCGCCCAGGCGATCGGGCCGAATGACTTCGCATGATATGTCAATCAGAAGTCCAGGCAGCGCAACGACCATCATCAACATCGCGGTATCCCCGGCCAATTCAGGCCAATAAGAGGTCAGCGCGAGCAGCGCAAGGTGCACGCCACATCCGATCGCAAAAGCGATGACGGCGTATCGTCGGCCAAGTGCCCATCGCCTTTGTGGTCGTTGGTGCACCGAAGCCAGGCTTGCACGTTCCGGAGGTTGCATCAACGCGCACTACGTCACGCTTGACACACTGCTCACGGCAGAAGGTTCGCCCTGCGCAGGCCGGCCACGACGCCCGCACCGGGAATGCCGGCAGCGACATCGTCGAGCACACGATGCCCCAGCCACCGGGCAGTTTTCTCGAGACTGCGTGCCGGCCAGGGCTTGACGACGTCGAGGACCCGAAAGAGCAGAAACCCGAGCGCCACCGCGGGCCAGGAAAGCGCAACCATCGGCAGCATCGTGACGAGAAAATCCGGCGACCTCGTCGACCACAACCGGCTGCGGGGCCTCTTTCCGAGCTCTCAACCTGGCCCGCGTTTCCGCCCTGGATGGGCGAACTTCAGCCGCCGATAAATCGCGTTACGTTGCCTTTCCTCTCGCGGCCGCTTGACCGACCTAACCCGTTTGAACGACCTACCCCTACGCAGGAATGAAGGCAAGGAGGGTCGACCCGCAGACCGGCGAGGTCATAGAGGTCGAGCTGTTCGTCGCGGCGCTCGGAGCGAGCAACTACACGTACGCGGAGGCGATGCGCACCCGACAAGTCATCGACTTCGTGTCGAGCGTGTCGCGCGTTCTCGGTCCTTGGCGGTGTGACCCGCGCGGTCGTCCCCGATC
>JALYHX010000121.1 GCA_030776305.1 Myxococcota bacterium | reverse complement strand
CCATTCGACGGAGAAGATCGAGAGATGCTCCCATCAGCAAAAGACGTTCCTACGTACGACAAAAAACCCGAAATGAGCGCCGCCGCCATCACCCAGGCCGTCGCAGCCGCCATCCTCACCGCCAAATACGACTTCGTTCTCGTGAACTTTGCGAATCCGGACATGGTCGGGCATACTGGCGTGCTCAAGGCCGCGATCCAGGCCGTCGAAGCGGTGGACGTCGGTGTCGGGGCCATCGTCGAAGCGACTCGCGCGAAGGGCGGCGCGGTCATCATCACCGCGGACCATGGCAATTGCGAGTTGATGCGCGACCCTAAATCCGGAGAGCCTCACACGTCCCACACGCTCAACCCAGTGCCTCTGCTCTACGTCAACGACGCCGACCGCAAGGCACGAATCCGCGGCGGTGGCCGGATTTGCGACGTCGCGCCGACGATGCTCGAGCTTCTGGGGCTATCCCAACCCCTAGAGATGACCGGCAAGTCACTTCTCATTCACTAGGATACTGGCGTGACGGAACTGCCGTTCATCGATGGGTTCCGCGTCGTCGAAGAGCTGGGTTCAGGGTCGCTGTCGTCGATCTACAGGGCAGTCGAGGAGCCGCTGGGACGCACGGTCGCACTGAAGGTGCTCCGCGCCACGATAGCGCCCGGCTCGCCGTTTGCGGCGCAGCTAGAGCGCGAGGCCCGTGTGCTTTCCGAGCTTTGCCATCCGAACATCGGTCTCTTGCATGCATTCGCAAGAACAGAAACGCGAATGTATCTGGTGCTGGAGTTCGTCGATGGTGTGAGCCTGGCCGCATTGCTCAAGAAGAAGCCAAGCGTCCCCGCGGATTGCGTGGCCGAAATCGGCGCAGCCGTGGCGCGTGGCCTCGCACACGCACACGAGCGCGGTATCGTTCATCGCGACATCAAACCAGCCAACGTCCTCGTGAGCCTCCGCGGCGAAGTCAAAATCTTCGACTTCGGTATCGCTCAGCGCGCTTCGTCGACACAAGAGCCGGTCGGTCTTTCGGCGCCGCGGCTCGAGGACATGACCGCGTTCGGCACCCCTGCGTACATGTCCCCCGAACAAATCCTCGGCGAGAATGTCGACGCGCGCAGCGATATTTTCTCGCTCGGGGTCCTTCTCTATCAGCTCATTTGCGGGTCCGGCCCGTTCGAGCGGGGCGACGAGACGGACCGCCGACCCGCCGCCCACCGAATCCGGCGTGACCCCCCTATCCCGCTCCATCGTCGCGCGCCGGATGTTCCAGCAGCGCTCGAACGGCTCATTATGCGTGCGATCGAGAAACTACCCGCCGACCGCTTCCCGTCCGCCGCAGCCATGGGAGACCGGCTCGATGAGTTGGCGACAGGGCGCACTGGAACGCGCGCCGACAAGCTCGTCGTACGCGCGCTGGTCAACGCCCGGTTCGCGACCAAGGAGGACGCGACGGGTGCAGCGGTGCCAATGCAAAAGGCGCGCGCTTCCGTCCAAAGAGCCACCCTGGGCATCGCGCTTCTCGGCGCCGCGGCAATCGTCGGCGGCGGTACGTTGCAGGCACTCGCGCACCGAGATGGTCAGACCGCAGGCGTTCGACCGCTCGAACTCGTGCCAACCTCCCCGGGTTACTTGCGCGTCCTCGCAACCCCGTGGGCTGAAGTGTGGATCGACGGGCAACGCATCGATGTTACCCCGCTTGACCGCCGCATCCCGCTTCTCCCAGGCACGCACTATGTCACGTTCGTCCATCCAAGCGCCCCCGTCGAAAAACGTACGATTGCCTTGGCATCGAACGAGACACGCACCGTCGACGTGGTGATGGCGATCCCCGACTTGGCGCCCAAGGAAGGTGCCGAATCAGTTACCCCCGGCGCCCTTCCCAGGGCAGACAGGGAGAATCGATGACGCCTCGACTCATCGTTGCGGTCGGTCTCTTGTTTGGTCTCGCCCTGGCACACGACGTGCGCGCCTTTACGCATATCGTCAAGCCGGGAGAAGGACTCGCGCAGATTGCAGAGCGGGTTTACGGCGAATCGAAGCTCGAAATGGTCCTCGTGGGCGCGAATGCGCTCGACGTTCAAGGGGGATCGCTGATCTCCCCGGGCATGCGCCTCGAAATTCCTGCGCCAGGACACCACACGGTCGCCCAAGGCGAGACGTGGGCCGAATTGGCGATATCGTGGATCGGCACTGCCGACACTGCGCGGACCGATCTGCTTGCCCGCACCAACAAGGGTGTGCCTTGGGTGCCGCCCGTCGAGGGGCAGGAGATCGAGATCCCGGCTCTCATCACTTACATCGCGGGCGATGGCGAGACGGTGAACTCGATCGCGCAACGCTTTTGGAGAAATGCGTATCGCGGCTGGGAGCTCAATACGTACAACCGGCGTGACGGCATCTCGGTTCGTCGCGGCGAAGTCGTCCTCGTCCCGATGCCAGGGCTGAGACTGACCGAGGCCGGAAAAGCCGAAGCACGTGCCGCTGCCGAGCGTGACGGCGCCAGCGGTGGCATGGCCTTCGAGCAACAGCGCCGCGCGGACGCCGAGCTGCCGCAACTTCTGGCCGAGCTGCGGTATGGCCGCTATGTGGAAGCGGTAGGCCGCGGCAACCGTCTCATCGGCGCGGGCGCACTCACCCATCCACAGCTCGCTATTGTGCAACGCGTACTTCTCGAAGCGTACGTCGCGCTCGACGCACGAGCAGCGGCAGCCGCGGCCTGCGCAGCGTGGAAGTCGCACGAGCCCCACCCCGTCCTCGATCCTGTCCGCGTCTCGCCCAAGATACGCGCCGCGTGCGATGCGCGGTAAGGTGGCCGCGCGTGCGTCACACGAACTCGCCACTCCCGCCGCTGGGCGCGGGCCGAATGCTTGGAGGCAAGTTCGAAATTGTCGGCGTACTGGGGGAGGGCGCCACTGGCATCGTCTATGACGCCAGACGCGTCGTCGAGGGAGACCGCGTTGCACTCAAGGTGATTCACCAGCATCTCGCTGGCGACACACAGATTCGTGGGCGCTTCACCCGCGAGGCGACAATTCTCCGACGTCTGCAAGGAAGCCATCTCTGTCCCATCCTCGACTTTGGCGAAGCTTCGGATCCCAGACACGAGGGAGCTGGGCTCATGTACATGGCGCTGCCGCGCATCGACGGATCGGCCCTCGACGCGGTCCTCAGGGAGGAGCGTCCCTTGTCGATCGCGCGTGCCGTGGCCATTGTCCTCGATGTCTGCGAGGCGCTGAGCGAGGCGCATGCGCAAGGGGTGATTCACCGCGACCTCAAGCCCGGAAACGTTCTATTGCTCGAGGGCGATCATGCTGTGGTGGTGGACTTCGGAATGGCGAAGATCATGACGGGCGGCGGAACGGGTACGACCGCCCTCACGCAGCACAACATGGTATTTGGCACCCCGGAGTACATGGCCCCCGAGCAAGCTCGCGGCGACGAGCTGGATGCCCGATGCGATGTCTATGCGACCGGAGTGATCCTCTACGAGCTTCTGACGGGCAGCGTCCCGTTTGTCGGAAACAGCCCGCTCAGCGTTCTCACGGCGCATTTGACCTCTGCACCGCAACCGCCCCGAGAGCGTGCGCCCGATCGCGAGATCTCGCCTGCGCTCGAAGCGGTGGTGCTGCACGCGATGGCGAAGAATCCTGCACGCCGTTACGCGACTGCGTCGGCGCTTGCCACGGCGATCCGGGCAGCCAGCGTCGGACCGCAAGATGTGGTGACCGTGCGCCCGCCACGAGTTTACGGCGTCGCCGATACGACCGGGGCGCGAACCGCGACGAGCGCATCGCAGCCATTGTCGTCCACGAGCGGCTGGTTGCTCGTCTGCATCCTCGCCGCTCTCGCAGGGATCGCGCTCGGCGCGTGGCTCTCGATGCACCTCGATCGCTAGGTACCCTCAGACGCGCCGGCGCGAGCCGTCGCTGTCATTGCGGTAGGAGTGAGGTCGGAATGCGCCACGGTCGTCGGCGCCACGCGATTTCACGGCGGTCACACGCCTGAGCGACGTCGACTGCGGATGTTGGCGCGCTGGTCGGCAACAATCCCAGGCCGTGTGCGAGTTCGCCAACGACGCGTGAGGCGCCGATACCCGCTTCGCGCAAGGCACGCAGGATACCGCCAGCGGTCCTCTTTTCGAGGCGAGAACCGTCGTTCGCAACGACGAGAGGCACGTGCGCATACCTGGGGGGGCG
>JALYHX010000120.1 GCA_030776305.1 Myxococcota bacterium | reverse complement strand
GGACGGGAGAGTCCGGGAAATCGCGCTCGACATGCTGCGCGTATCCCGGGTCCCCGACGGTGAGGATGGCAGACGTCGATTCAAGCTTGAGCGCAAGATGTGAGCTTGACGCGACGCGCTCGGAAAGATTAGTCCGTGCCCAACCGTTATCAGGTTTAATGGAGGGACAACCATGATGAGTTCGTTTGCCCGCCGCGTGGCCACGTTTGCCTTGACGCTTGCGACCCTGCCGTTGATCGCTTGCGCCGACTCCCCGCCGCCGCGAACCAGCAGCGACGCAAAGCCTGCCACGGCGCCGGCGCTCAAGGCCGCCCCACGCCTCCCGGCTCAGGCGCCCAACTCGCCGACCGCGAGCGCCGTACGCATTTCCCCCGAGATCACCACGGCGTGCGGCATCAGCGATCCCGATGCGTATTTCGCGTTCGACTCGGCGAACATACGCGCCGACGACGCGCGCGTTCTCGGGCAATTGATCTCCTGTTTCACGAGCGGGCCCCTCGCCGGACGTACCATGAAGCTTGTCGGCCACGCCGACCCGCGAGGCAGCAGCGATTACAACATGACGCTGGGGCAATCACGAGCGGATGCTGTCGCTGGATACATGACCGGCAAAGGCATGGACAAATCGAAGGCCCAGTCGACCACACGAGGCGCGATGGACGCCTCGGGTTACGACGAGCCGAGCTGGGCGCGTGATCGGCGTGTCGACATCATGCTCGGGCAATGATCCTGCTCCAAGTCGCGTCCCCGCCGCTGGGTGCGGCACCTTCGCCAGTCGAAGCCCCCACCGTGAAGCTCGACCTCATCGGGCTCTTCGTGCACGCGGCATGGCCAGTGAAAATCACCATCGGTCTGCTGATCTTGTGTTCGTTGCTCGTTTGGATCATTGCCACGCTCAAGCTGATGCAGCTTGCGAGACTTCGCGTCACAGAACACGACTTCGAGCGCCGGGTACGCGCGGTGGGTTCAGCGGCTGAACTCTTCGAGATCACCGGAGGATCACGTGCCCGCGCCCCAGGAGCGCGTATCGTCGGCGAGCTTTACGAGCGAGGCTTGGGAGCGCCCATCGAACGTCTGCGCGCGGTCGCCGATCGCGCCATTCTCGGCGAGGGACAGAGCGCACGCGCCCTGATGTGGCTACTTGCGTTCATCGCAACCGGCGCGCCGTTCATCGGTCTGTTCGGCACAGTGTACGGAATCATGGATGCCTTCATCCGCATAGGCGCCGCGAAGACCGCCAGTCTCCCTGTCGTTGCACCGGCCATCGGCGAGGCGCTCATCACGACCGCGATCGGCCTCGCCGCGGCAATTCCAGCCGTCTTCTTCTACAACTGGATCGATAAGCGGGTCGGCGACTTCGTGTCCGAGCTCGAGGCAGCGGCAGCCGAGTGGGTCGCCCTCGTGGCCGAGCAAGCGGTACGAACCGAGCCGGCCATTCCACTCGTCGCTGGCTCGCGCTTTCCCGGAGGCGGCGCGCGACAGCGCCCCTGAACGGAAACAGGATGTCGCTCTCGACCGGCAACCGCGGCGGAGGGGCGATCCGCGACATCAACGTGACGCCTCTCGTCGACGTGATGCTCGTGCTGCTCATCGTGTTCATGGTGACGGCTCCCCTGCTGACAAGCGGGCTCCACATCGACTTGCCGGAGGTGCAGGCTTCGAACACGCCCATCAAAGATGCCAAGCTGATCGTCTCGATCACCAAGGAGGAAAGAATCCTCTTCGGTGAGGACGACGTCACCAAGGACGTGGAGAAGGCCCTCCTCGAGAACCCGCGCGTGCAGAAGGAGCACGAGCTCTATATCCGCGCCGACAAGGAGGCTCGCTACGGCACCGTTGCGCGCGCGGTCGCCGCGGCGCGCTCGGCCGGGGTCACGTCGCTCAACCTGCTCGTCGAGCCGGAAGAGACCAGGCCGTGACCGCCGCCCCACGCCCCAACTTCGATGCACAAGACGTGACGATCGCTTGCGCAGTGGCATTCTTGGCGCAACTCGCGTTCGTCGCGGCGTTTTCTCTACCGTCACCGAGGCTCGTGCAGGCCGATATCTCGAACGAGAATGCGCAGCCCATCGCCATCTCCATCACCCCGGTCTTGAAGCTCGGAAGCAAGAGCCCCTCGAAGCTCCCGACGCAGTGGCAGCGAAGGCGACCGGTCGCAGCGAAATCACAAGCCGCGCTTCCGTCCCCACAGGCCGACAAGACGGTCGAGGCAATTCCAAAGACGCACGTTCCCGATGCGTCGGTGGCGCCCCTCGTAGCCGACGCCGGGCGAGTCGAGCAGCCGAACCTGACCGCGCCGGAAGAAGCGGGGGCGGTGGTCGCAGCGTCGTCGGTGCAAGGGTCGGAGCAGGGCGCTGCGAATGGGACGGAAACCGACCCCCTCAAGGCGCGCGCGGTCGACATGTACAAGGCGCAGCTGGCCTCGTGGTTTGCGGCCCGCTTCCAGATCGCGGGCAAGATCCCATTCGATCGACTCAAGACGCTGCGAGCCGTCGTGCACGTGACGGTGACAGACGACCGCA
>JALYHX010000119.1 GCA_030776305.1 Myxococcota bacterium | reverse complement strand
ATCGCTGCGAGACCGTCAAGAATTGCGTCCGCCCGCTGCTCGTCGCGAGTCGCCCAGGCATGGATGATCGCTGCGTAACCCTCATACGCTGGCAGCCCATATTTTTGGGCCAACATGAGAATTTCCTCGGCCATCCTGCCTGCGTTGGCCTTGTCCCCGGCGAACTGAAAGACTTGGCACCCGTACAGCAGTCCAATGGCGATTGACGGCACATGCCCAATGTCGCGCGCCCAGTCGAGGGCCGTCGTCACGAGCGTGAATGCGGCTGCACTATCGCCGGAGAACCACTGCAGGTGCGCGAGGAGTGTTTTCGCAAGAACGAGAGAGTCCAATCCCATTTGGGCTCCCTGATTGCGATGAAGTTCGGGATCGTAGAGCTCGATGGCGTGCTCGAGCGCCCGCCGGGCCCCCGAGATATTGCCCCCGGGATGGAGGGCAATTCCGAGGAGCGTCGCGGCCGCCGCGCGTAGCCCGCGATCGCCCGATGCATCCGCGGCGGCGACCAGCTGTTCGGCGACCTCGTGCGCCGCCAGTCGATTGCTCGCCGTGTGATGATAGGCAAAAAGCGACCAGAGCGTCGGTACTCGGTGCGGATTGGAGGGGTCAACTTGCTGCAACAGGACAGCAGAGCGTTTGGCTGTCGCCTCGACTTGAGGATCCGCCCACCCCCGCGTTGCCATCATCGCCTGACCAAGAACGCAGTTGGCCACCAGCTCGGCCTCGGCGCGCGCGGGGCCTTCGAGGGCTCGTGCCCAGGCGACCACGTTGGAAGCGTGTGCGACCGCCTCCGCGTATGCGCTCCGCTGGAGGGCATGATCCGCGGCCCTGCGAGCATATGGGATCGCGGCATCTTTCTCGTCTGCGGCGGCGTAGTGAAATGCCAAGAGGTCAGGCTGATCTCTGACAATGTCCGGAAAGCGTTCTTGAAGAGTGGCCGCAATCCTCCCGTGTGCACTCTGCCGACCTTGGGTCGAGCTGAGGTCATAGGCGGCGTCACGAATCAATGCGTGCTTGAACGCGTACGTATCGTTCGATACTGGGTGGATGAGACCAGCATCGATGAGCTTGCGAAAGTCGTCGGAAAGAGCTTCAGGGTTCACCGAGCTAACCGCCAACAGAATGTCGAGACGGAATTCCCTTCCGATTGTAGCGGCCAATTGGGCGGTCAGCTTCGCGCGTCCAAGGCGATCAAGTCGCGCCGTCAAGACGCCGCTCAGCGGCGATGGGATCTCCAGTTCCGACAGAAAGGGAGCGTCCGTTGCGCGGTGATCGGCGCCCACCGCGAATACCCCGGCCTCGACGAGCGTTTTCGTGAGCTCCTCGGCAAAGAGCGGCACGCCTTCAGCCTTCTTGAGAACGAACTTCAGGAGCTCGGGCGGCACGGCGCTGTCTGCGGCAATCGCCGAGACGATCTGTTCGGTCTCGGCGTCACGCAAACGCTCGAGCGTGATTTCGACGCATTTGGCCGGCCATGGATTGGTGAACTCGGGACGCGCAGTCAGCACGACGAGGACCCGAGAGCTCCATTCGCTCTTCACCAAGCGGTCGAGGAGCTCCAAAGTCGACGGATCCGCCCAGTGAGCGTCTTCCATGACGAAGACGACGGTCCCGCGCTTGCCGAGGAATTCGAACCACTGGAGCAAGGACTGGAACACGACTTGGCGCTGCTTCTGCGGCGACACACTGGCCGGCGCTTGATCAGAGGCCAGCGTGATCGAAAAGATTGGCGCGAACACGCTCAGCACATTGAGCCCGAGTGCGCTGGAACCAGACAGCCAACTCTCCAGCTTGCCAAGCCTGCGTTCGTTGGGTTCGTCCGGATGGATGCCGAGCGTCCGCTCGAGCATATCGATGATCGGGTAAAGGACCCGGTTTTGGTGATAGGGAGATGCGCGGCACTCGAACACATGGTCAGGTCCCTCGAGCTGCGTTCGGAACGCTTGCACGAGTCTGGTTTTGCCCATCCCGCCTTCCGCCCGAATCAGCACGGTTCGCCCCTCGCCGCTGCCAACCTCCTGCCAGGCCTTCGAGAGAACGCGCAACTCCGCAACGCGCCCAACGAAAGGACTGAGGCCTACCGCGGTTGAAAC
Organism: Myxococcota bacterium; assembly: GCA_030776305.1. Lineage (GTDB taxonomy): Bacteria > Myxococcota_A > Polyangia > Polyangiales > Polyangiaceae > Palsa-1150. Next base: position 1,432 of record JALYHX010000119.1, on the reverse strand, counting down.
GTCGAGCCGTGTTCTCGCGCCAGTTCGTCCGAGGACTGCATGGAGCGTGACTTGTGGGAAATCCTTGGGGGTCTTGCCCTCCAGCGGTTGGCACCGAAAGAACCCCTCGACGAGGTGGTGTGTCGCCTGGTCGATCAATACCGTATTGGGTTCGGCCATACTCTGAAGTCGCGCTGCCAGATGAGGTATCTCGCCGTGTGCCAGGCTCTCGGATCCCGAGCCTACGGAGCCGATCAGCGCGCGACCGGTCGAGATACCGATGCGCACTCGCAGCTCGGGCCATCCACGGTACAGCAATCGAATGTTCAGATCGGCCATCGCCGCGATGATGCCGAGGCCGGTCTCTACGGCGCGCCTCGCGTCATCGTCGTGAGCTTCCGGAAATCCGAAATAGACGAGCTGTCCGTCGCCCAGGTGTTGCGCGACGTAGCCTCCGAACTGTAGGACGACCCGGCTCGTCGTTTCGTGAAATTCGCGAAGTATCGAGAGCCAGTCGTCGGGTCCGAGTTTTCGGAGACAATTCGTCGATCCGACGATATCGCAAAACAGCACTGCAAGTGGACGCCGCTCGTCACTGTTTGCGATAAGGCGCGCGCCGCAATGAATGCAGAACCGCGCTGACTCAGGTTGCAATGCCCCGCAGTGTGCGCATGCCGTGGCCGTCGACGCGGGAATCAAGGCCGCAACCCCGTTTTTGGCCAGACCCCACGATGACGAATGTCTGTGCGACCGCCGGGGACCGTTTTGCACGTCAAACCGGTCGACCCCATCACGCGACGGAGACCCTCGAAACGGAGCGACTCCAATATCGCCAGGCCGACACGAGTTGAAACAATCGCGCTGGTCCGGCTACGTCTCTGCGCGTCGATGGGCGCGTACGCGGTCCCGTGGGGCAGCCGGGAGTGAGTCTCTTGGTAGGACGGCGCCGATTCTCCCATTATCCCTTGGCGCGTACTATCTGCGCATTGATGGGGCCGTCAATAGTCATTTCTTTTTTCGCGAACTGCTTTGCAAACCGCATCGCGAAGCTTTAGGACCGAACTCCCTGGTGACATCGTAACAGTGAGCGCCCGTGAAGAAGGCATGCGTCGATGAGTGGCCACGCGTTCTCTTCGCTGCGACCGGACAGCACGGGGGCCATCTGTCGCCGTGCGGCTGCCCGGGGAGCCGGTTGCCTTGATCGCGCGCGGGACTTCGCGGATTGAAAAAAATCACCGGCTCCAGATGTCAATGGGCGTCGCTGCTTAGCTGGGAGGCACGCTCGATCGCTGGTGCGACCGCAGCCGCTCAGAGGTCTCCCCGAATCGGACCGCGAGCGCCTTGACGAAGGCGCCCATCCAAGAATTGAGTCCGAGAGCGTTCGAGAGTACGGCGCGTTTGACGACGATCAAGGCGACGTCAGTCATTGCCTTGACACCGACGGCCGATGCGT
>JALYHX010000118.1 GCA_030776305.1 Myxococcota bacterium | reverse complement strand
CCGCACCACGTCGCCGCGATGCCGGTCTTCCCCGAAGGTCGCGCGCCAGATGGGGTGCCAGCATTTGCAGACGACGCGCCTGCATCGATTGAACGCGCCGTTGCAGCCATCGACGTCTCGGTCGCCCTCGTCGACGTCGTCGTCACCGCGGAGTTGGCCCGGCCTACCCCCCGCTTCGCACGAACTGCGTGCCGTTCCACGTGTAGCGCACGCGTCCGATGCCGCCCCACGGCAAGATCAGCGGCTCGAGCGCGCCGTCTCCAGGGTGCTCCTGCGCCCAGGGATACGTCCTGGCATTCCAGCCAGTCGCACGCCCGGGGGCCGACACGATGTCGAACGTGTGGCCGCCGGCCGCCGGGATGAACTGCACGAGCCCCTGCACGCGCCTCCCCTTGTGCTCGCGGGCCGTCTCGATGCCAAAGACGCGCGTGATCGCGTCGTCTTTGACCGTGTAAACGAACATCACTTCGACTTCCACATGGGTCTTCCCGGCGGTCAAATGGCGTATGCCGCGAACGACCAGATCCGCGGCGCCGTCTCCAGTCAGGTCGCGCGCGGACAAGTCCCTGACGTCGCTCGCATCCGCGAACTGCTGCAACGTGATGAAGCTGTATCCGGTTCCGTCCTTGATTCCTGGACCGAGCACCACGATGTCGCGGCCTACGAGAAGAACGCGCTCTGGCCGCGCGTCCCCCGCGACCTGTACTTTGAGATCGACCTTCGGCGTGATGCCCGCCGGAACGGCACGATCTCGCCGGTACTGTTCGAGCACTTGCGCCGACAGATCGCCGCCCCGCGTCACCCTCGGCGTTGGCGGCTCCGGTGGGTGCACGACGGCGGCGCGGGAGGTGTCTTCCGAGTCTCGCGTCGCGGGCGCTTCGTCGGTTCCTGTCCCCGCGCGGTCCACTTTGGGAAGAGCGACCGCTTGGGTGATTTCTTTCGCCTTCGCGAAGTGTGTCCCTTCGAACCGGAACACTTGCGAGCGTACGCCTCCCCACGGCAAAAGAATCGGCTCGACATCGGTCGCAACGGGTTCGCGGTACGTCGTCTCATCCCATCCCGCTGGAGGCTCGGTGCTCACTTCGATCGTCCCATGCGCCAGATGGACCGCATTCGCGATGTGGCGGTCCGACTGCCGCACGCCGATCTCGTGCGCGAATGTCAGTCGCGGCTCCTGATTTGCGGCCAGGGCGCTCAGGACTTCCAGGTATTCGCGTGTCCCGTCCCCCGAGCTCTGGCGCCGGCGGACGATCACGTCTCCCTTTCCGCGGCCGGAGACGTCGCGCACCTCGAGCTTGACGAGCTCACCGACGAGATCCCGATAGAAGAACCCGGTGCCCCCGAGGTAAGCGGGGCCGCAGATCGTCAGGTAGTGCTCGAAGACTGCGATTCGCTCGCGGATTCCGTCCCCCGTCAGATCGGCGACCATCTCCGCCGCGGGCGCAATCTTCGTGAGTCCCTTCGGGGCGAGGAGTTGCTCGATCAGCGACAGCTCCGGCTCGCTGGGTACCCAAGCCATCGCGGTCGGGTGTTGCGCGTCGCCCGGTCCGGTCGCGATGACGGCGTCTCCATCCACGTACGCGGCCAGACCGTGGATGCCGACGCGCGTCGAGCGCAGCTCCGGGATCGCTGCAAAGGAAATGACCGCCTCGAAGGTGTATCCGCCCTCCGTGGGCGCCTCCACGATCTTGGCCCCGGGCACGATGCCTTGCCCGCCATATCGGACGCTGCCTTCGGTATCCCCGGGTTTGCCCGCGAAGAGACCGAGATCGTAGGTCGCGTATGCACCGCTTCCGCCGGGTTTGGGGACCGCGAGGACGAGCGATACGTGATCTTTGCCCGGCGCAAAGGACGCGTCGGTGACGTCGGCGCCAACATAGAGTCGGGTGTCGTCGTATTGGAGAGCGATCTTGAGAGTGGCTTTCGTGGAGCCTCTGACGACGAGCGTCGCACGGGCCATCGCGGGCCATTCGTTCAAGACTCCGTCGAGCTTGATCGGCTTGGTCCTGTCGAGCGCTTCGAGCCGCAGCCCGTCGGCCGAGACCTCGGGCGCATCTTCGGGGTGGTCGAGCGAAGCGACGCCGTGGGTCGCGGCGTACTCGGAGAAGCCGCGGTCGCTCTCGTCGGAGGAGGTGGTCGCTGTCTTCGCGGCCGGTCCGGCTGCGCCCTCGCCCGTGGCGCCCCCGCAGTCGAGCAGCAGGGGCGCGACGACGACGAGGAGGCACGGGCGACGCATGGCGGGAAGATAGCAAAGCGGCGGACGCGGACGCGTGATGGGCACGCAAGGCCCGGTTCGTTCGCGCTTGCAAAAGACCGAGGGCCGCCGATCCCGCGTACCCACGCGTTCTCGGCGGCCCACGGTGCGTCACGTGGGCTTCGCCGCCGTCGGCGGGGTCGCGGGCGCAGCGGGTGCCTTGCCCGTGACCTTTGCCTTTTGCCTCTTGCCCATCGTGTGTCGCGCGTCGCGCGTTGCCGCGCGCTTCGCGACCGCTGCCGCCTTGGTGGCCTCGTTGGGTGTCTTGCGCTTCGGGATCTGGAACCCGAAGTCACCCAAGACGCCCTCGGCGCCGCCGAGCTGGTTCTGAACCAGCATCTTGAGCAACTTGAGGACAGCGTTACCTTTTGCGATGGCCGCGTGCTGCGCGGACACTGCGTCGTGGAACGCCTTCTCGGCGACAGCCGCCGTGTCGATCGAGTCGATCGCGCCCTGGAGGGTGGCGATGACGTCTTTCGGCGTCGTCGGCTTGCCGTCGAGAACGATCGTCGGGGTGGTTGCAAAGTACTTCTGCACTCCGACGATCGCCTGGCGGTTGTTGTTGATGGTCTTGTCTCGATTCGCTTTCATGTGCGTTCTCCTTCCACTTGGGTTTCGAGGGCCGGTCAGGGCGGCGCCCGATTGGGTCATTGCGTCGCCTTCGTGGTCCTCATGGGTTAAAGCCATGACGCACTGCGTTTTCCGGCGGGGGAGGGACAAAAATCGACGCGCCGATGTCGATTTTCGCCAAGCGCGCGATTTCACGTGGCCGGCAATGCGCCTCTGACCGCGGGCAGGCGCGTGGTCGCGGCGGGGAGGGCCTTGCTCAAAATGGCGCCGCGCCTTCTCCGTAAGGGGAAGCGCTTGCTCGACGCGAGGAGGGCCTCGCAGTGGCCGAGAACGCGGGACATCTGGCTGAGGACGCGCGCCCTCGCCACGAACCGCGGCTTCCCCATGGGAGGCGGCCGCGGTTTTTTGCGGAGCGCGCGCGTGTCGTGGGTGAGGAAGGCGTTTCTCGCGGTGAGGAAGCGGGGTCTGCCGCACCGTGTGCGAGAGAGGAGACCCATGGCTCAGGACCCCGACCCCGGTCTCGCCTCGGCCCACCCCATCGCCCGCTTCACGAGCTTCGCCGCCTCGACCGCCGGCAAGATGGACGCGGACAACACCAAAAGCAGCGCCCACTCGCGTCCGTTCATCGCGAACGTGTGAAACACCGGCCTCAGCCCCGGCACGAGCACCGCCGGCAAATGAATCCCGGCGCTGATCAGCACCGTGGCCACGAGCGCGATCGGCAGCACCGGACGCAGCATGAGAAACGACGCGGATGACGAGCGGCAATTGAACGCGTGAAGCAGCGGACTCAACGCCAGCAGCGAGAACGCGATCGCCCGACCACGCTCCGCGGCGAATGGATCCGCGGCGCGCCACGGGAAGAGGTGACAAGCCATGGCCGCCCCGCCCATCCACAACCCCACGAACGCGATGCCCAGCCAATCACGGAGCCCCAACAAGGCCGACGTCCGCGCACGCGGTCGTTCGTGCATTTGCATCGGGTCGGGCGGGTCGATGCCCAGCGCCAGGGCTGGAAGGCCGTTCGTCACGAGATTGATCCACAGGATCATCAAGGGGGTCAGCGAGCTGAGGCCATCGAAGAAGCTCGCAACGAACACGGCGACGAGCAAACCGGCATTGCTCGACAAGAGAAAGTAGATGAACTTCTGAATGTTGCGCCAGATGGCGCGGCCCTCGCGCACCGCTTCGACGATGGTCGCGAAGTTGTCGTCGGCGATGACCATGTCCGCTGCCTCGCGCGCGACGTCCGTTCCGCCCTTTCCCATGGCCACGCCGATGTGCGCCTCACGCAGCGCCGGCGCGTCGTTCACGCCATCGCCCGTCATCGCGACGATATGACCGTGGCGCTTGAACGCCTCGACGATCCGCAGCTTTTGCTGCGCCGTGACACGGGCGAACACGCGGACTCTTTCGATGCACGCGTCGACGTCCGTGTCGGACAGGGCCTCGAGCTCCGAGCCCGTGAGCGCGATCGCGTCGGTCTGCCAGATGCCGAGCTCCTGCGCAATGGCCATCGCGGTCAGTTTGTGGTCTCCCGTGATCATCACGGCCCGCACGTGCGCCTCGGCGCAGAGCCTCACCGCGTCCTTGGCTCCGTCTCGTGGCGGATCGATCATCGCGACCAGGCCGAGCAGCGTCAGGCGGTTCTCGATCTCGGTGTTCACGGAGGTAGCGCTCTTCGATGAGTCGAGCTCACGCCGCGCCAGGGCGAGCACCCGCAGCGCCTGGCTGCTCATGCGGTTCGCCTCCGCGAGGATCGTATCGCGCGTCTCGGCGTCGAGCGGCAGCCGACCATGCCGGGTTTCGTACGCGGTGCAGAGTGGAAGAAGCACCTCGACGCCGCCTTTCGAGTGCGCCACCTCGCGTCCCGTTTCATCGAGCGCAATGATCGTCATGCGCTTGCGGTCGCCGTCGAAAGGCAACTCCTTGACGACCTGGTGCGAGCTGGCGATCGACTCGTGGGAGATCCCGCCTTTTTCCGCGAGCGTCAGCAGCGCGCCCTCGGTGGGGTCGCCGTGCACCCGCCAGAGACCTCCGTCGTCTTGCTGGAGGGTCGCGTTGTTGCAAAGGGCGGCGGTGGCGAGGAGGTCGTTCAACGGCGGCAGCGGCGAGACGACGTGTACGCCAAGCGCATCGACAATCTCGCCCTTGGGGTCGTAACCGCTACCCGTCACACGATAGAGCTCCCCGCCGCAGTACACCTCGCGCACGGTCATCTGGTTCTGCGTGAGCGTGCCCGTCTTGTCCGTGCAGATCACACTGGCTGCGCCGAGCGTCTCGACCGCTGCCAGCTTGCGCACGATCGCGCCGTGCTTGGCCATGCGTTGCATGCCGAGAGCGAGCGTGATCGTGGTGATCGCGGGCAGTCCTTCGGGAATGGCCGCGACGGCGAGGCTCACCGCCACCAGCAGCAGCTCGTCCCAGCTCTGCTCGCCCTTGAGCATCCCGCGCGCGAAGAGCACCGTTGCAAGCGCGAGGCAGACCCATAGAACGCGCTTTCCGAACGCATCCAGCTGCTCCTCGAGTGGGGTCGTGCGGTCGCGCGGGCGGTGGATGAGCGCCGAGAGCCGACCGAGCTCCGTGTTGGGTCCCGTCGCCACGACCACCGCGCGCCCCTTGCCGCGCACCACGGCAGTGCCCACGAAGAGCATCGTCGGACAATCTGCGATCGTCGCATCCGCAGCCACCGCGGCGCGTGCGTCTTTCTGCACCGGCGCGCTCTCTCCCGTGAGCGCGCTCTCCTCGACCGCGAGGTCGATCGTCTGCAAGAGGCGCGCGTCCGCCGCAACCGCGTCGCCGGCCTGCAACTCGAGCACGTCTCCCAGGACGACTTCGGATGCAGCGACGACCTTCACCTGGTCATCCCGCCGCACGCGGGCGCTCGGAGATCGCATCTTCTCGAGGGCGGCCAGCGCCGCAGCGGCGCGACGCTCCTGCACGAACCCGAGGAGCGCATTGAGCGCGACGATGAGCATGATCGCCGTCGCGTCGCCGAACCGCATGAGCGGCGGATCCTGCGCGCGGCTCACACCGTGGACCATCGCGATGAGCGCGGCGGCCAGCAGCGTCAGGACGATCGGATTCGTGAACTGCGCGAGAAGCTGGAGGGTGGCACTCTCACGCTTCGGTTTGGGAAGCTCGTTCGGGCCATCGCGCGACAGGCGCTCGGCGGCCTCGTGCTCCGACAACCCGTGGGCGGGGTCGGTGCGCAGCCTCGCGAGGAGTCTGTCCGGGGCCTCGGAATGTGCCGCTACACCCGGCAGCTGCGCAGAGGTGACAATTGGGGCGACGGCGGCCACGGTCTTCCCAGCCGCTTCAGCGTCCCGCCTTGCGTTTCTCCTCTTGTTGTTGCTGCTCGGCGTCGAGCTCTTCGAGGGCGGCCGCGACCTCGTCTTGCTCGCTCTGGGCGGGGGGCGCAGGAGCTTCGACTCGCGCTTGCACCGGCGGCGCCGCGACCACTTCTTCGGGAGGAAGCATTCCCATCTTTCGCTTGAGGGCAACGAGATCGTCGTCCGCGCTGTGGGTGAGCTCGAGCTCCTTGAACTGCGATGCCAGCTTGTCGCCGGTGAGCTCCTCGGCGATCTCGCCTTGCGCCTCGGCCTCCGCCTCGAGCTGATCGATCTTCTGCGCCATCCGGTCGAATGTCTCGAACGCGCTCTGGTCGCGAAGGCCGCTCATCGTTTCCTGGATGGCCTTCTGTGCCTCGGCCCTCTTCTTTCGCGCGACGAGGACGTTTCTCTTGCGTTTGGCCTCCTCGATCTTGTCATTCAAGAGGCGCAGCGCCCTCTTGAGCTGATCGACCGCGGCCTTTTGCTTGGTCCACTGCTCGTTGTAAGTCGCCGCGAGCTCATCGTGCTCCCGCTTGCGGGCGAGCCCCTCCTTCGCGAGGGCCTCGTTGCCGGCGCGCAGCGCCATCATCGCGCGGCGCTCCCACTCCTGCGAACTCGCGGTCTCTTGCTCGTATTGCTTGGCGAGGCGCTTCTCGTCGGCGATCGACGCGGCGACTTGTTTCTTCGCCTCGACGAGCTGATTGTTCATATCCAGAACGATCTGATTCAGCATCTTCTCGGGGTCTTCCGAGCGGCTGATCAAATCGTTCAAGTTGCTCTTGATGAGCTGCGCGAGGCGGCTGAAGATTCCCATCATCTAACCCAATTTGGTGACCAGCTCGTCTTTGGCGAGACGCGCCAGCTCCGGTACATGCTGCGCGAGGGCGACGTCGATCTCGTCGAGCGCGGCCTGGAGTTCGTTGAAGTCGAGATTCTCGAGTTCAAGCGCGCTCGAGAGGACGACATGCGCGTCGTCCAGCCCGTAGCTCGTGTGGACGAGTTGCCGTGCGTTGAGCTCGAGGAGCCTGCGAAAAAGGGGGGTGTGGTCGGCGCCGGCCCTGACGTCGCCAATGTGTACCCTGAGGACGACGAGCGGAGGGTCGACGCGCAGAGCCACTGGAGGCATCCCGGCGCTCGTGTCGACCAGGAAGGTGCCGGGTTGATCGTCGACAGGGCCAAACCGCCGTTTGAGGCGAAGCAGGTAGGCCTCCACGTCCTGCTCTGTGCGCATGGCGCGTAGCCTAGTCTGGAACGGACGACAAACCTGAACAATCTAGGGCGTGGCTCCCCTTTGAAGGCAGGCGCTAGCCCGGATTTTGCTCGGCGTGTTGCGCGCGCCGCATGCCGACTTACTTGTTAAGGAGACGATGTCTTTGCCCGCTCCTCCGCGCCGCCCCTTGCGCGCGCTTTCACTCCTTCCTTTCGCCGTAGCAGCGCTGAGCGCGGTGCTCGCGGCTCAGATGATCGGACGCGACCCGCGATCGGCGTTGCCGATGTTGGGTCTCGCTTTGGTCATGCTCGCGCCCGCAGCCGTCGGTCGCTGGCGCATGCGAAAGTTGCTCATGTCCGGCGACGTCGAGCGCGTCATCGGAACGTGGCAGGGATCGATCATGCGCGTGTCCCACTCGGAGACCGTGGCGCCGCTTCTTCGAGCCACGGCGTACGCTTCATACGGCTGGAACGAGGCAGCGCGCCGTGCACTGTCGCACGCGGTGAAGGGGCCCGCGTGGGACGCGGCGATCGAGCAGCGATTGTTCGTCGAGACGCTGCTCGACACGTTCGAGGGGGAACGCGACGCGGCGATGCGCAAAGCCGAGGCCATTCAGAAGCTACCCATGCCGTCCGCCGGATTGCTCGCGCGCCGGCGCATTGGCCTGCTGCGCAGCGGACTGGCAGCTCTGGCGCGTGCATTTGCACATGTGAGCCACGAGGGCGATGCCGAACTGCTCGGTAAGGCGGCGGGAGCGTCCCCGCTGGTCCATTGGGCAATGCGCTATGCGAGAGCGGTCGTGGCGGTCGACCGAGGTCGCGCCGGTGAAGTGCCCGCGCTACTGGCGGGCGCGCCGGAGTGGCCGAAGGAAAGCGCGTTCCACGGGTACCACGAGGAGCTTTTGGCCCAAGCGAAGGCCTGAACGATACGCCTCCGGCGGCCCTGCGGTGCTAGGATCCGCGGGAATGGATGCGGCCGCCGCCGCGCACACCGGAAGGGTGCCGCAACTCGTGAAATACGAGCTCCTCGAGGAGCTCGGTCATGGCGGCATGGCCACGGTCTATCGCGCGCTCGACCGGCGCCTCGGTCGCGAGGTCGCGGTCAAGGTGATCCATCCTCATTTGCGCGACTCGCAAGAAGTCGTTGCGCGCTTCAACGCCGAGGCTCGGGCGGTCGCGAAGCTGCACCACCCGAACATCGTCGAGGTGTTCGACGTCAGCGATCCAGACGAGCGCGAGCAGTATCTCGTCGTGGAGCTCCTGCGAGGAACCACCCTGCGAAGGCTCCTGCAGCTCCACAAAGCGATGCCGCCGGAGGTTGCTGCCGCGGTGGCGCTCGAGTTGCTCGGCGCCCTGGCGCACGCGCACGCGAATGGAGTCGTGCACCGTGACGTGAAGCCGGAGAACGTGCTCATCGAAGCGCGCCCGGCGGGGCAAGGAAGCACCGGCGAAGGTGTCGTCGTGAAGCTGACCGATTTCGGTATCGCGAAGCTGCTCGATGCGCAGGGAGTCACGTCGACCGGCCAGGTGCTCGGCAGTCCGGCGCATATGGCGCCCGAGCAGATCGAGGGGGGCGAGGTGGATGCGCGCGCCGATGTGTTCGGTTTGGGCGTGCTCTTGTACGAGTGCATGGTGGGTCACCTGCCCTTCGAAGGAAGCAATCCCGCGCAGGTGCTGCGGCGCGTGCTCGACGGCCGGTACCCCGACGCGCAGCGCGAGCGGTCGATCGTCGGCGGCCGGTGGAGCGCGCTGCTGGACGAGGCGCTCGCGCATCTGCCCGCCGGTCGTTTCGCCGACGCCAACTCGATGCGCGACGCCACGGCCGCCGAGCTCGATCGGCTGGGTATCTCCGCGCCTGCGGGAGAGCTCGAGGCATGGCTCGACGATCCGCAGGCGTACGAGCGGGCACACGCGAAGCGAATGATCGACAAGCTCTGCACGCTCGGCAACGACGCTCGCAAGCGTGGAGACGTGCTCCTCGCAGCGGGCGACTACAACCGAGCGTTGGCACACGCGCCCGACGATCCGCAGCTCCTGCGCATCGTCGCCGCGATGAACCGGGCCGAGGCTCGCGTTCGTCTTGTGCGCCGCGGCGTCGCGGCGCTGCTTTTGATGCTCGCGCTCGGCGGGGTGGCCTTCGTCGTCGGCAGGCTGGTCCGCGGCTACGCCAGTTCGGGCCCTTCGGTCGCACCGAGCGCAGCAACGGCCGCGGTCCTTCTACC
>JALYHX010000117.1 GCA_030776305.1 Myxococcota bacterium | reverse complement strand
GCTCGGAGCACTCGGAGCAGCACTGTCGGCACTCGGCGGCGCGACTGCAGCTGGCGCGGGGGACGGGGTGCTATCGGAATCGAGGTCGACAGGCACCGGTTTGCTTGGCGCCGCGCTTGCACCGGCCGCCGGCTTCTTCTTGCGCTGCGCGCTCGCCGGCGTCGTGGCCACGCACACCGCGGCAACCATTGCCGTTACACACACACCGCGCAATAGCAGTCTACGCATGTCGAACTCCTTACTGAGTCGAACGGGCGGCAGTCTCTTACCGCCTCACGTCACCGAAACCGTCAACTGAAGCGATACCAATGCGCTCGTATCCAAGCTTTAGAAGGCCACCCGCATCGATCGGCTTCGTGGGTCGAAGGTCCATCAAGTTTCGCGCTTCGAGCAACGTGGCGCGCGTCCTGTTGAACGCTGTGGGACACCAGCCCCGAAAAACGTCAACGATGTTCGCACGATAGTCCCGTCGAGCGGTGGTGATGGTACGAACGCCGATTCGACCTTGTCAAGGCGAAAAACGGCAAGCGTCGGTACGATGCAAACGGACAATTCGGTGACGCGCTGCTTCTAAATGTGACCATCGCTCGCTCAAATGCGCCGCTGCCCACCGCCCGGGTGGGGAGCGCGTCGCGTGGGGAGGAGTAAGGTCCAATCCAGCGAATTGCGCAACCCGCTGGAGAGTCTCTTCGAAGTCCCAAACGATGTGGGCTGTGCTCACCCAAAATATGGCGCACGACGACGGAAACCTGAACCGCGATCCATCCATCCTGATGCAACGGCTTGACGCATTTCGCGCGCGTCGATTACCTTGCGCACGGGCTTGCCGCACGTCTCTCGGCGATGCCGAGTGCCTCCAGCTACAACGCTACGAGGGAGAGCCGACCCGATGACTCGTTCGATTCTGGCCGCCTTGGCCGCTACGTTTGCCGTTTCGGTGCTCACCGGAACCGGGTGCGCGTCGACTGGTATCGGCGATCCGTGCATCCCGGAGCAGGAGTACCGGCCGGACTTTCTCGGCTTCAGCGTCAACGAGGTGAGCGTCGAATCGAAGAGCTTTCAGTGTCAAACGCGGCTCTGCCTCGTCAACCACTTTCAGGGACGCGTCTCCTGCCCCTACGGGCAGACCCCCGCCGGAACGAATAAAAATCTCACGAAGGCGTGCACTAACATCAGTAACGTGCCCAGCGCCGGATGCTGCACGCCGGGAATTTCGCAAGCCGTGACGGGGCCCCTGGACGCGAACGGCATGCCGACCGACACGAAGAACAAGGAGCAAGTCCTTGGACAGTGCACCCTCCGCAAAGCAGACACTGCCGTCTACTGTTCGTGTCGCTGCCAGAACATCAACGGACAAACCAACGACGGCGCGAACTACTGCACTTGCCCCGACGGCTTTTCATGCCAGCAGCTCGTGACGTCGATCGGGGCCGGAGACCAAGGGTTGACCGGCGCGTATTGCGTCAAGAACAACACGCAGTACGACCCGAACGTTGGGTGCGGCGGGGAATGCAGTCCGACGACCCACACTTGCGGCACCCAGCAACTACCTTAGTAGAGTCGGCCGGACCGAGTTTGTGGCGGCTTTCATGGTTCGCGACGTCGCCTCGTCCCATCGCGCGAACGAACGCGGCCGTCGCGCCGAGCTTGCGGTCGCCGACTATCTCGTCGCACAAGGCTTCGCTCTGATCGCCCGAAACCTACGCCTGGGCGCTCTCGAGCTCGACGTCGTCGCACAACGCGGCGGACTGGTCGCTGTGGTCGAAGTTCGGACACGAGGGGGCGGAAGTCTCGAGGGCCCTTTCGAAAGTATCTCGCCCGCAAAACGCGCTCGGCTTCTGCGGGCGGTGGACCGGCTCTGGCGGGAGAGGCTCAGCGGGATGTCCAACGTCGAGCGCGTCCGCATCGACGCGGCCGCTGTGACATTCGCCGGAGGACAAACCAGCGTCGAGTATGTGGCCGGTGCAGTCTCAGGTTGACCACGAAGACTCGCCAGGTCAGTCACCCATCGCGTCGAGGATCGCTTTTCGAACACGGTGCAGCGATGCGTCCGCCTTTCCTTGGTCTCCCGCGTCGAGCGCCTCGATCGCCCCATCCACATCATCGAGCTGCCTCTTCTGAAAGTCGCGTAGCCCGGAGACCATCTGCGTGAACGTGTCGAAGAATGCCTTCAGCTCGTCGCCCCTGCGCAGCCGCGCATCCACTTGCAGGTTTCCCGTCCCGACCTGTGCCAGCAAGCGGTTCATCTTGAAGACGGGACCCGCGACCTTGTGGGTGAAGTAGATGCCGAGCATCCCGATCAAGACCACCATGAGTGAGAGCCCGCCGACCAGCGAAGCAATCATCCATCGCTGGCGATCGATCAACGAGTCCTGTTGCGCGACAACCGCTTTCTCGTGATCTGTGATTGCCTTGTCGTACGCGTCCGCTTCCTTGTCGAACTGCGCGACAAGATCGGCGCTATCCACCGCGAGATCACGGACGTTCATGCGGCTGACGGACGACACTTTCCGGCTCTCGTCGGCAGCTTTGCGACTCTCGTCGACCACTTTGGCGCTCTCGCCGATCATCGCGCGCGTCGTGACGTAGAGCACTGCTCCGACCAGGCCGCTGATGACGACCGCGACGGCGACGAGGAAGCCCGCGTACTTGAGCTGAAAGCGCGAATCGAGCAGGTAGTTTCGCACGTGGCGCTTGTGGGAGCTGGTCTGCCCGGACGACGTGGCTGTGCTCGTGGTCATGCCTGCCCTCACTTGAAGTTCTGTGCAAAGAGCTCAGCAGCTCTCCCGGAGACAAGGGTAATGAGCTCGTCTTCGGCGCTCTTGTCTCCCGGCCGCGCTCCGGGCAGCGTCGCTCCGGCAGGGACTTCGCCCCGCAGATCTTTCCCAGGATAGGAGAAGACGGCGATCTTCACGCGTACCCGCAGGTTACCCTCGGAGTAGTCGAGCTTGTCGACGCTTACCGCAAGGTAAAAGCCCTTGAGTTTGCGCCTCGCGATGATCGTTTTCGCCGCATCGTTGGACTCGCTCGCGGGGGCCAGCTGGAAGCCGCCGAGCTGCGCCAATTTCGATGCGATCGCTGCGCGCACGGCAGTGTCGATCTCTGCGCCCGGGCGTGTCGTGTTGTTCACGACCGGGGAAATTGAAACGTAGTACCTGGCATCCGCGATGTAAGGCGCCGCGCTAGCGCCGTTCGACGCGCCGCTGCCGCCCGACGCTTCGACCGCTTCGATCGCGCGCTGGATCTGCAACTTGACCGCAGCGTTGCTTTCCACCGGGAAGCGCTTGCGCAGGCACTCGAGCGACGCACCGCGTGCCAGCCGCTTGGTGGCAACCGCCACGGCCTGGCGTACGAGCTCGCTCGGATCCCCCAGCGCGCTGCAAAGCGGCACGACCGCAGCGTCGTCGCCCGTAGCGCCGAGCGCGAGCGCGGCGTTGGTTCGAACGCGGAAGTCGTCGGGCTGTCCCTGATTCGGTGGGTATTTCAATCGTTCTGCCAGAAATTGCGTGCGGCTATCGGCACGCGCCGGTGACGGCGCAGCGAGCGCGCCCAGGAGCACGATGAGCGCGCGCACAGCGAGACTCGCCGTCATTCCTGATCGCCCCGCCATCCGCCTTTCAGAGTACCATCTCGAGCCAGGGAGACGTGCGATCAGTGCGATCTGGCCTTCGCTGCACGAAGTGGATGCAAGTCGCGCTTTGTGCGCTAATGGTGTGCTTCACCGGTCTTGGCCTTGCCGCCACTCCACGAGCCACACCCCGTGTCCACCTGAGAGGAAAGGCGCACGTGGACGTGCACGCGGAACGCGACGCCGGCAAGCTGATTGTCTCGGGAAGCGTGGTCGATGATGCGGCACGGCCGGTGGTGGGCGCGCGGGTCGCGATCGCGATTGCCCGAGCGTCGGATGCGCCAACGCCGGTCGTGCCCACCGCACCCACCTTCGAGGCATGCGACGGGGTCAACGGATCCCCCGAAATGGATGGCAGGGGCCGGGTGATCCTGGCAACCGACGACGTGGCTCGCTTCTGCGTGAAGCTCCCCCTCGCAAAGGATCGCTACGTGGCTCGGATCGAGGCGCTTACTTCCGGGTTCGTCGACGGCGCAACGCTCGATCTGCCCCTCGACTTCTCGCTTCCGACGGTCACGTTGCGGTTCGATCCGGAGCGACCCGTGGTTTCTTTGGACGACGAAACCAGCTCGTTCGAAGTGACCGCGTCCACCGAAGACGAGCGAGTCACCGCACCCGCGGGGAACCTTCTGTTGTCGTTGTCGAATGAATCGGGCGTCGCGCTCGGCCGTGTCATCACCGACCTGTCCGGTCGGGCGCGGTTCGTGGTCGCAGGCGCGCTGCTCGGCGCCCCCGGAGACGGCCAGTTGAATCTTGCCTTCGCGGGCAACGGCATCGCAGGGGCTGCGACCCGGACGATGCGCGTTCAACGGCGCACGCAGGTCGAAGTCATCGCGCCCGACGCGCACAACGGACACTTGCCCGAGGGCTCGCCAGAGGACGGAATCGCGCTCCGGCTCATGGGGACGACGCGATGCGCGCGCTATGGGTGCACGGGCTTGGCGAGTGGCACCTTCGAAGTCAGCGCCGGCCAAGGTGATGTATTGGGCGCCGCTCCGCTCGACCACGGCGAGGCCCACCTCCTCCTTGATTTTGTGCCGACCACTGCCGGCACGGAGCAGCCGCTGACGATCCGATACATCCCGGACGGACCGTGGTTCCAGCCTGCGGGGGACCTCTTTTTGGTTCAGCCGGTACGTAGCCCGAACCCGTGGAAGAAAGTGCCGCTCGTGCTGGCGGCGACGGCCGTCGTCGGATGGCTCGCACTCGCCCGCTCGCCTCTGCGCATGCCAGCCCGGCGACGACGGACGCGTCCTGCCGAAGCAGCGCACGATGGCCCGCAGGTCCAAGTGGTTCGGTCAGCACCGCCATCCCATGGCTGGACGGGGTTTGTCGTCGATGCTCACGACGGCGTCGCCGTCGCGGACATTCGGGTGGCCATCGAACGGCCCGGGTTCGAAGGAGTCGACGTCGTCGCGCAGACATCCTCGGGCCGCGATGGTGCTTTCGCGATTGCGCCGGTAGACACGCTGCCAGGCGACGAGCTGGTAGCTGGTGGGAGGCAGCACGCCACGCTTCGTGGTCGCCTTCCCCCTTCGAGCGAGCTCACGATCGCGCTCGCGCTACGCAAGCGCGTGTTGCTCGACCGGCTTGTCTCCTGGGCTCGCCGTCGGGGGGCCCCCTATGACTCACCAGGCGAACCGACCCCCGGGTATGTGCATCGGGCGGCGGGGTCGGATGTTGCCATCGCTCGATGGGCACGAGCCACCGAGCAGGCAGCCTACGGGGGCACGGTTGTCGACAAGCACATACAGGAAGACGTGGATCGCCTGGCACCTAAAGACGCTGAGAACGGCTGATCCAACAAGCGCCCACAGCGCGGCGTCCGATCCGGACATTGACGCGCATTGCCCGCGCTCCCTATAGTCACGCACCCCGCGACGCGCTTCCAAAGCCCCCGCAAAATGACCACCGTCGCCATTGTTGTCGCGCTTGTCGTCGTCGTGGCGGCGGTCGCTCTCTTCCTTTTACGAGGCAAAACCGCGAGTCAACTGCAAGCGCCCTCGGCGGGAAGTCAACATGCGTTCGAACCGCAACGCGTCCCGTTGCGGCCCGGCGTCGGAAAGCAGAAAGAATCCGCTCGGCCCCCTCCCCCTCCGGCACGCACGTCCCCGGCACCGCATCCCGCCGAGGATAGAGCCCCGGAGCCCAAGAGCGGCCGCGGCCTTGCCGCACCGACCGCGACGGCACGGACGCGCCGCGACGTCGCCGGCTTGCGCAAAGGTCTCGCTGCCACCCGCGGCGGCTTCGTTGCCAAGCTGACCGCCCTTTTCCAAGGAAAAAAGGAGATCGATCCTCTCCTGATGGAGCAGGTAGAAGAGGTGATGCTCTCGAGCGACGTCGGGCCAAAGACGACGAGCGCAATCCTCGCCCGCCTTCGCGAATCCGTCGATCGAGGGCGACTTCGCGACTCCGACGCCGTATGGGCGGCACTTCGCACGGAGGCAATACGCATCCTGGCGATCGGCGGCGGGTCGATCCGCATGTCTGCAACGCCGACGGTCGTTCTCATGGTGGGTGTGAACGGCGCAGGCAAGACGACGACGATCGGCAAGCTTGCGACGCACTACATTGCCGCCGGCAAGAAAGTCGTCCTCGCGGCGGGCGACACTTTCCGGGCTGCCGCCGTCCAACAGCTCGAGGCGTGGGGAAAACGCGTCAGCGCAGGCGTCATCAAAGGCAAGGACGGGGCAGACCCTGGTGCAGTCGCCTTCGATGCAACGACGCTTGCGCGCGAGAGCGGGGCCGATCTTCTTCTCGTGGATACGGCCGGCCGTCTACACACGAAAGTACCGTTGATGGACGAAATCAAGAAGGTTCAGAAGACGATCGCAAAGGCAATGGAAGGGGCACCGCACGAAACACTGCTGGTGCTCGATGCGACGACCGGCCAAAACGCACTGACCCAGGCGGCGATGTTCACAGAGGCCCTCGAGTTGACAGGCATCGTTCTGACCAAGCTCGATGGAACGGCGAAGGGCGGCATCGTTCTTGGCATCTGCGACGAGCTCAAAGTTCCGGTGCGTTACATCGGCCTCGGCGAGCGTGCAGAGGACCTGCGCGAATTCGATGCGGAAGAGTTCGTCGAAGCACTATTCGGCAAAGGAGATGAGGAGGTGGTTGCCGCGTGAACCGTGCGACGGGAACCGCGCTCGCCGACCATACGCCGAAGACAGGCGATTTCGTTTTGCGCGAAGCCAGCGCCACATCGACCCATGGGTGGCGCTCCGAGCTCTCGGGATGACTTGTGCCGGGAGCGGTGCTCCGACCGCGCTCTTGGACAACAGCACCGCCTACGCGCGATCACACGAACAACAAGAGGACAGCACATGAAGCTTGAAGAACTTCGAGATTACGGTTGCTTAGCCGAAATTGCGCGTGATATAGTCGCGCTCTCTTTGCCGTTAGCCCTAATTCCCCAGCAGTTTTGAAGCTTTAGGCACACGACGCGCCGGCAACGCCTGGAAGGATGCGGAAGGGGTAGCGATGCAGCAAAATTGCAGGTGGCTTCTACTCGCGGCGGCCCTCGTGTTGCTGCCGCAGGTGGCAAACGCGCAAAAAAAGAAGCCCAAGGGCGACGCACCATCCGGTGGCGGGACCACGAGTGCTCCCGTCGACATCGATGCCGATCAGGCGTCGAAGCCGGCTAGCCCGACGACCCCGGCGCCGGGCACTGAGCCATCGGGTCCAACCGGAACGGAGGGTGGTGGCGCGGGAGGCATGGATATTTGCCAGGTCACTCCCGATGCGCCTGCGTGTCAGGCCCAGAAGGAAGTGAACCTCGCGGCCGAGGCCAAGAAGGTCGTAAACGCCGAAATCTATGCCGTACAGCAGCAATATGTCATCAAAGCCCAACGCTTTGAGATCATGCCGTACTTCGCGATTACGATGAACGACCAGTTCGTCAACCACGACGCGCCTGGCCTCGCTCTCAACTATTACATCACGCAAGTTCTCGCCGTCGGCCTGAACGCCAACTGGTATGAGGGTCTGAACGCGGATTCCGAATTCAACTTTCAGAATCGCCGAGCCGCCCGCATTGCAGTGCCTCTAAACATTTATCAGCTCAGCGGCGATCTCAATTTCACCTATGTGCCGATGTACGGGAAGTTCGCGGGATTCGGCGATTTCATTTTCCACTACGATGCCTACGTCGAAGGCGGCGTCGGCCTGATTCGCACGAAGCCGATCCCCATCATCGACCCCGACAACCGAAAGTTCGTGGATTGGAATAACCGCGTCAATTTCGACGTGGGAATTGGCTTACGCATCTTCTTCAACCGCTGGGTTGCAGCGATCCTCGAATTCCGAGATCTCATTTACTCGGAGCAAATCGAGGCGCTGACGATAGCCGCCGGAAACGGAGCGCAGGATCCGTCGACCTGGTACGACAAAGGCACGCACATCACGAACGACGTTCAAATGCAAGTCGGCCTCTCGTTCTTCTTGCCCACCTCCTTCGAGTATCGGTTGCCCAAGTGAGAACGGAGACGAGGACGGCGATGAAACGGCGTTTCGTCACAGCGTTGTTGGCTGCGCTCGGCGGCGCCATTCCGCTTGCAGCGGCAGGCACGGCACGAGCGCAGGAGATTCAGTTGACGGGTCCACTCAGAGGAGCTCCCGCCGCACGCCACTTGCGATTGTACCGCGAAGGCCGATTCGAGATTGCGCCGGCGGTATCGTTCACCCTCCTCGACGAATATCGGCGAACGATGATCGTGGGAGCGCGACTCGAATACAACATCACGGACTGGCTGGCCCTTGGCGTGTGGGGGGGGTATGGCGTGCTCAGCCTGACGACAGACCTGACCGATCGTATCGACGTGGTTGCGCCGCGCGACTCTCTGACGGCCACGAACGTCAACCATACGGGCACGACACCCACCACATTGGGCCATGCGTCCTTCGCGGACCAGACTGCGAAAATCCAGTGGGTCGTCGCGCCGCAGGCCACCTTCACTCCGTTCCGGGGGAAGCTCGCGATCTTCAACAAGATCTTCGTGGACACCGACCTTTACATCGCCCTCGGTGCAGGATTCATCGGAATTCAGCAGCGTCAGAACTGCGGCGGTGGTGCGAACGTGGCGTGCTCCGATCCGAACTCGTTCCAGCTTGCGTCGACGATGAAGATCGCGCCGACGGGCGCGGTCGGTTTCACTTTTTATCCATCGAAAGTGTGGTCGTTGGGCGTCGAGTATCGCGCGTTGCCCTTCACGTGGAATCGCGCGGGCTTCGACACGCGCGGCGCTGGACCCAATGGAAATTTCCCTGACGGGTCGGTCAACGGCTCCGATGAAACGTTCAAATTCAACCAGCTGGTCACGATCGCCGTCGGGTTCTACATCCCGACGAAGCCGGCGATCAGCGAGTAACGGCCGCTCTACCGCTTGACGACG
>JALYHX010000116.1 GCA_030776305.1 Myxococcota bacterium | reverse complement strand
GGTCCGAGCTGCGATATGGGCGAGCTCGCGCTCGGCCAAAACGTCCTCGTCGCGTTCATGCCGTGGCAGGGTTTCAACTTCGAGGACTCAATCCTCGTCAGCGAGCGCATCGCGAAGGACGACGTCTTCACGTCGATCCACATCGAAGAATTCGAGTGCGTCGCGCGCGATACGAAGCTCGGCAAAGAGGAAGTGACGCGCGACATCCCGAACGTCGGCGAGGAGGCGTTGAAGGACCTCGACGAGAGCGGCATCGTTCGTATCGGCGCCGAGGTGAAGCCGGGCGATATCCTCGTCGGCAAGATCACGCCGAAGGGTGAGACGCAGCTCAGCCCCGAGGAGAAGCTTCTGCGAGCGATCTTCGGCGAGAAGGCAGGCGACGTTCGCGACAGTAGCCTTCGCGTACCGCCCGGAGTGAGCGGCATCGTCATCAACGCGCGCGTCTTTTCTCGCAAGGGAACCGAGAAGGACGAGCGCTCCAAGGACATCGAAGATCAAGAACGGGTGCGCCTCGAGAAGATGCGCGACGAGGAAATCAAGATCCTCCGAGACTCGTTTTACCGGCAGATCCGCAGTCAACTGGTCGGGCAATCGACGACGGGGAAACTCGTCGACGACAAGGGCAAGGTTCTGCTCCAAAAGGGCGCGCTGCTCGACGAGAAGACGCTCGAGGACGTGCCCCGGAAGTACTGGACCGAGTTTCCTGTCGAGAGCGCGGAAGACATCACCCTCAAGGTACGCGAGCTCGAAGAGATCGTGCACCTTCGAGAGGAGCACTTCCGCGACAAGATCGATCGCTTGAGCAAGGGCGACGAGCTTCCCCCGGGCGTCATCAAGATGGTGAAGGTCTACATCGCCATCAAGAGAAAGCTCCAGGTCGGCGACAAGATGGCCGGGCGGCACGGCAACAAGGGAGTCATCTCGCGCATTCTGCCGGAAGAGGACATGCCGTACCTCCAGGACGGAACGCCGGTAGACATCATCCTCAATCCCCTCGGTGTGCCGAGCCGGATGAACGTCGGCCAGATTCTAGAGACGCATCTTGGTTGGGGCGCACGGGTTCTCGGCGCACAGCTGCGTTACATGCTCGAAGAGAAATTCGGCGCGAATGCTCTTCGCGATCACATCAAGGGAATCTTCGACGGCAACGAGGACCTCGCAAAGTGGCTCTCGAAGCTCAGCGAGGACGACGTGCGGCAGCTGGCGTTCAAGCTCCGCCGCGGGATCCACTACGCGAGCCCCGTCTTCGACGGCGCACAGGAAAAGCAGATCAAGACGACGCTGGCGCTCGCCGGCCTCCCTTCGAGCGGGCAGACCGTCCTATTCGACGGGCGTTCGGGAGAGGCCTTCGACCAAGAGGTCACCGTGGGCGTGATGTACATGCTCAAGTTGCATCACTTGGTCGACGACAAGATCCACGCACGATCGATCGGACCGTACTCGCTCGTGACGCAGCAGCCCCTCGGCGGCAAGGCGCAGTTCGGCGGACAGCGACTCGGCGAGATGGAAGTGTGGGCGATGGAAGCATATGGCACCGCGTACGCTCTCCAGGAGTTTCTGACCGTCAAGAGCGACGACGTTCAAGGCCGTACCCGCATGTACGAGGCAATCGTCAAGGGCGAGTACAACCTCGAGCCGGGGTTGCCCGAGAGCTTCAACGTCCTCATCAAGGAGCTTCAAGCGCTGTGTCTGAACGTCGAGCTC
This sequence comes from Myxococcota bacterium, assembly GCA_030776305.1. Classification (GTDB taxonomy): domain Bacteria; phylum Myxococcota_A; class Polyangia; order Polyangiales; family Polyangiaceae; genus Palsa-1150. Next base: position 3,504 of record JALYHX010000116.1, on the reverse strand, counting down.
ATCGAGCCGACTGCCGCCCAACGCATCGAGCACGCAGCTGAAGAGTAGATGGTGGCAGGCAGATGGGAAGGCTGGAAGGTCGCTCCTCCCGTCTTTCCCGTCTTCCTGACGAATCCTCTCTCAGAATCAGGTTTCACAGTCTCCGTATCTAGTCAGCAAGGAAAAGGAAGAACCGATGCGCGACATCTTCAGCTTCTTCGAGAAGCCCAAAGATCCGCTTTCCTTCAGCGCGATTCGTATTTCTCTCGCGTCGCCCGAGAAGATTCGCGAGTGGGCTCACGGGGAGGTCAAAAAGCCCGAGACGATCAACTACCGAACCTTCAAGCCGGAGAGGGACGGTCTTTTCTGCGCGAAGATCTTCGGACCGGTGAAGGACTACGAGTGCAACTGCGGCAAGTACAAGCGCATGAAGCACCGCGGGATCGTCTGTGAGAAATGCGGCGTGGAGGTCATCCAGTCGAAGGTTCGACGCGAGCGCCTCGGGCACATCAACTTGGCAACGCCAGTTGCGCACATATGGTTTCTCAAGTCCCTTCCGAGTCGCATCGGTAACATCCTCGACATCTCGCTCAAGGATCTGGAGAAAGTCCTCTACTGCGAGAGTTATATCGTCATCGACGCCAAAGAAACCGGCCTCGGCAAGGGCGAGCTCCTCAGCGAGGAGCGCTACATGCAGCTGGCCGAGGAGTACGGCGACGACAAGTTCACCGCGGGAATGGGCGGCGAAGCCGTCCTCGAGATGCTCAAGCAGGTGGACGTCCATACGCTGAGCGAGCAGCTCCGCCAGGAGATGCGCTCCGCGACGAGCGAGGCAAAGCGGAAGAAGATCGTCAAGCGCTTGAAGGTCTGCGAAGCGTTTCGGGAAAGTGGCAATCGTCCCGAATGGATGATGCTCACGGTGATCCCGGTGCTACCGCCGGATTTGCGTCCACTCGTTCCTCTGGACGGCGGGCGTTTCGCGACGAGCGATCTGAACGACCTGTACCGTCGCGTCATCAATCGAAATAACCGCCTCAAGCGGCTGCTCGAGCTCAACGCTCCGGAAATCATCATTCGCAACGAACGGCGAATGCTCCAGGAGGCGGTCGACGCCCTGTTCGACAATGGTCGTCGCGGCAAGACGATCACGGGTCCGAACAAGCGTCCGCTCAAGTCGCTGAGCGACATGCTCAAGGGCAAGCAGGGACGGTTCCGTCAGAACTTGCTCGGCAAGCGCGTCGATTACTCGGGCCGGTCCGTCATCGTCGTCGGACCCACCCTCAAGTTGCACCAATGCGGTCTGCCCAAGCAGATGGCGATCGAGCTGTTCAAGCCGTTCATCTACAACAAGCTCGAAGAGCGCGGGTACGTCAACACCATCAAGAGCGCGAAGAAGATGGTGGAGAAGGAGCGTCCCGAGGTGTGGGACATCCTCGAGGAGGTCATCACCGAGCATCCGGTCCTTCTCAATCGCGCGCCGACGCTGCACCGTCTCGGAATCCAGGCGTTCGAGCCGGTCCTCATCGAGGGAAAGGCGATTCAGCTCCATCCCCTCGTGTGCGCGGCCTTCAATGCCGACTTCGACGGAGACCAGATGGCGGTGCACGTGCCGTTGTCGATCGAAGCACAGATGGAAGCGCGCGTGCTCATGATGAGCACGAACAACATCCTGTCGCCGGCGAACGGCCGACCGATCATCAACCCGACGCAAGACATCGTGTTGGGCCTTTACTACGCGACTCGTGAGCGCAAGTTCTCGAAGGGTTGCTACCGCGAAGGTTCACTCACGGTCGACAAGAAGGGTCACGCCGAGGGCTATCTCCGCGGCGTTTTCGCGAGCGTCGACGAAGTTCGCATGGCGTACGACCACGGCGAAGTGACGCTGCACTCGGGTGTCCGCGTGCGTGTCCCGGATCCGGAGGCCGAGGGGCAGACACGCATCCTGAGCTCGACGGTCGGGCGTTGCCTCGTCGCTGAGATCCTACCCGAGGGATTGCCGTTCGACCTCGTCAACAAGACGCTCGACAAGAAGGCTCTCTCCGCACTGATCGATGCGTGCTACCGCAAGCATCGCAACAAGGCGACGGTCCTCTTGGCCGACCGTCTGCGCACGCTCGGCTTCGACTACGCGACGCGCGCGGGCGTGTCGATCTGCATGGATCACATGGTGATCCCGCAGGCGAAGGGTGTTTTGCTCGGCGAAGCGCAAGCCGAAGTGCAGCGCGTCATCGATCAGTACCAAGAGGGGCTCATCACCGACGGCGAGCGTTACAACAAGATCGTCGACATCTGGGCCGGCGTCGCCGACAAGGTGACCCAGGAGATGATGAACGAGATCGGCAAGGAGAAAATCGTCGACTCCGAGACGGGCAAGGAGCTGATCGAGCCGAGCTTCAATCCGATCTACATCATGGCCGACTCCGGTGCGCGCGGATCCACCCAGCAGATTCGGCAGCTCGCGGCCATGCGAGGGCTGATGGCGCGGCCTTCCGGGGAGATCATCGAGACGCCGATCACGGCCAACTTCCGCGAAGGTCTCAGCGTGCTCGAGTACTTCACATCCACGCACGGCGCACGCAAGGGACTGGCGGACACTGCCCTCAAGACGGCGAATTCCGGATATCTGACGAGGCGGCTCGTGGACGTCGCGCAGGACGCGGTCATCGCGGAGTTCGATTGTGGAACCCTCGATGGCATCCGCGTGACGAAGCTCGAGGACGCTGGCGAGGTCATTCAGCCTCTCGGCGACCGCATCCTCGGACGGGTCGCGTTGGAGGACATCGTCGATCCGCTCACCGGTGAAGTGCTCGTTCCTGCGAATACGGAGCTCGACGAGCACCTCGTGCACATCATCGAGGAGGCCGGGATCGAGGAAGTCGTCATCCGTTCGGTGCTCACCTGCCAGACGAAGCGCGGCGTTTGCGCGAAGTGCTACGGGCGCGATCTTGCGCGCGGTTACAAGGTGAACATCGGTGAGTCGATTGGCATCATCGCGAGCCAGTCGATTGGCGAGCCTGGAACGCAGCTCACGATGCGCACGTTCCACATCGGTGGGGCGGCAGCGCGGGGGAAGATCGAGCAGAGCTCGCTCGAGTCGCGCAACGAGGGATACATTCGCATTCGCAACGCGAATCTGGCGCGCAAGCCGGACGGCACGGTGACGGTGATGAACCGTCACGGAGAGATTGTCATCGTCGACGACACCGGACGCGAACGCGAGCACCATCGTTTGGTGTACGGCGCGTTGCTCAAGGTCGACGAGGGCGCGAAGGTCAAGGCAGGTCAGCTTCTCGCCGAATGGGACGCGTTCGCGATGCCTATCCTCAGCGAGGTGGGAGGCATCGTGAAGTTTGGCGACATCGTCGAAGGCGTGACGATGACCGAGAAGCTGGACGAGGTCACCGGGCTGTCACGCAAGGTGATCATCGAGTCGCGCGCGGCGGATCTTCGACCGCGGATTTCTGTCAAGGACCCGCGGAGCGGCGAGCAGCTCAAGCTCCCGAACAGCACGCTCGACGCGCGCTA
>JALYHX010000115.1 GCA_030776305.1 Myxococcota bacterium | reverse complement strand
TCGTTGAAAACGAGAAACGGCGCAAACGTCGGCAACATCACGGCGACGTCGACGCCCGATGCATCCATCGCGGCGAGTTGGCCTTGAGGGGTCTCTGCGGCGGACAAGAACTCCCGGCGGCGGTCGGCGATGAGCGCGGTCTCGATGTAAGCCACCTCCGAGACGTTGCGCATGAGCGGCTGTCCCGCCACGCTAAGAACGTGTGGTGTACGCAAGAGGGCATGTTCACCGAGCCGCTCCAGGCGCACAGACAACGTTTCGCCAGGAGGCGCAACGGGCGTCAAGGACGGAGCATGGTCACGCATCGACGCTGGAAGGTAGCGGGGCCACATGTCTATCGGCTCCATAACGTGCCGATCCACGTCCATGATACGCAGTCCGTTTCGCATGCGAATGCTCCTCGGCTAAACGAACAAGGGGACCTGATTCAGATTCGTCTCGACCAGCGGGCTCGGGATCCACCCCAGTTCGAACGGCACGACATACAGCCGGCCTGGGCCGAAGCGAGGCCAAAAATGGCGGAGTCCAGGGACGATCACCTGCACCACGCTCAAGTCGATGTCGGGACGGGTCTTGTCCACCGCAATGAGCTCGAGGCCGGCACGCTCGAGGCGCACGCGGCATTGGTCGATGTCCCCTCGGAGGTCCGTAGGGCCGGCCCGGGGTAGGTGCTCTGCGGTAACGGGTGGCAGGTTGGGATGAGGAAAGAGGTATTCTCGGTCCGAGAGCACGTCGGCGTCCCACGGTGCGCGGCGCTCGCCACCTGGCTCGAACAGCTGGTTCATCTCGGTCAGGGCTCGCTGCACCGCGAGGTGCGGTTCGAGATGGCAGCCGAACCCGATCGCGAACCGATCGGTCTTGGCGTGATGCGCAAGTGTGACGCAAGTCGGAATGCGCAAATCGTGGGTCAAATCGAGCACCCACGTCTCCCATCCAAGGCGCGCATAGTCCGCACGCAGTGCATCGAAGTATCCGTCTCGGAAACTGCCGACGTCGACTGCAGGGCGGCAGACTCGATTGTACCACCACATCGATACTGCATCCCGCTCGACGAGTTCGAGCAATCCATGAAGGATGGCCTCTTCGATACAATTGCCCGCCGCGGCACCGTTTCCACATGGATCGCAATAGGAAGTACCGTACTCGGTCGGGGCCTCGGAGTAGCAGTACGCCAAAGGAACGTACCGCCTTTCGTTGCGGGTCAACGACCACGCTGGAGTCCAGTCAATGGCAGTCGTCGAGTCGAGCGGCTCAGGGACACGTTCGCGACGATTCGTTCCGTGGCGATTGATGCGCGCACGCTCGTGATACTGAGCGTCACTGAAGTTCAGGAGGTCCGCAACCGGAACGGCCGCTATACCCAGTTCCTGGGTCGTTGCGCGGACGCGAGCCTCGTCACCTCGATACACTCCGCTGTACCGCTCGAGCGCCTCACAGAGCGCGCTCACCCTCGCTTGCTCCGCGCTCCGTCCCTTGCCGGCGCAGACTTTGTCGAAGACATTGGTGCGTGGGACATCGCCACGCGGGCACACCAGATATCCGGACGCGTAAACGGCACGGAGTTCCGTGTCCCGCCCCGGCACTGGCACCACATGGGTCACGGGTCCGGTGATTGGGCTGATGAGGTGCTGGTAGCGCGCATAGGTTTCTCGTGGCGTCCGTTGGCGATGTCCACCATCGGTGGTGTGCGTCTTCTCGATGGGCCGCAATTCGATTGGGCGTTGGCCGACAACGCGCATCAACCGTGAATCCCCGCATGCCGGACACTGAGGCCTCTTGACGATCGCATGCGACGTTGTCCGGAAGGAGGCGAGGTCCAACTCGAGCACTTGCGAGTCGAATGGGACTCCAGAGGCGAGATCCAAGCATGCGAGCGCGCGCGCGATGGCGAGGGCGCCAAACCCGCAAGCGGCCCGCAGGCTTGCCTCGATGGACGCGTTTGGTGGCGAGATCGGGTGCTCGTGTGCATGGTGCCGGCGCACCAGCTCTTCGACGGGACGGTTGTTCCGCATCCAAAATGCAAGGCACTCCCAGCATGGACCGCGGTGGGGTAGGAAGACAGGCCCGACGAGCGGCTTCGTGCCAACCACCTTCAGGATTGCCCAGGGCGCGTCCTGATGCAGCATGCTGCTGTTGATGGGCGCAAGCTCCGAGCGCAAGTAATCGTCGGTCACGACGACCTGGATGGTCGCCTCGCTATCGATTCGCACGCCCGCTTGGTGAAGCGCCTCCTCAGCCATCTGCCGAGCGGATGTGGGCTCTCCGATGCACCTCACCGCGACGGCGACGCGTCCAAGAGTCGCGGTCGCGAGCCTGGCGTCGACGCCAACGCCATCCCAGAAGGCAGCCGTCTCGCGAAGTATCTCGGGAGACGCCGGCACGACGTGCCCCTGCGCCACGAGCTGGCTGAGAATGTACAAAGTTACCGACTCGGAGACGCGGAGACTTGTCGCCCCCCCCATGATCTCCTGCACGGAGCGCTTACCGTCGACGAGGGAAGCCACCGCGGCGGTATGTACGTCCGAGAGGATGAATCGCTGCCGCTCCCCGATGAGGAATACCGAATCCGAATCCATTGGTTCGACCCGCAGGCCGGGCCTGAATGTCAGTACCTCACTGGGGCCCAGGAGATCCGTCGACAGCTTCGATGTCCCTCGGTCTACGCGCAGCAGGTAAATGGGAACTCGGCGCCGGTAGCGTTATACGCGGCCAAGGCAACACTTCGGTCGCTGACGGCGTTCGGTTTGCTAGGTAGATTGAGCCTTAGGCGGTGTGCGCTGAGACCTTCCCACCGCGATGGAGCATGCGTCTTGTTCCACCGTGCCGATCCATCGTTTTCTATCTTCAAGATCAGCCTCCATGGCTCGCTGTAGCCGCGGATGGTCTGAAGGGCGAGGGGAAAATTCGTGTTCAAGAGCTCCGCGAACGCATGATTTTCCCAGGCCCTCGCCATCGCGGAAATGAGGACCACCTCGAAGTCCGTGAAGCTGCCTCCGCTGGGCACGAATCCGCCAGGGGGTGGGCCGTGGCCACCAACTTGAATGGACGAAGGCGCCAGCATGTAATCGCCGATTGAAAGGCTCGCGGTCGGCGCGAGGTCGATCGCCGCCGACGTGACCAGGGAGCCGCCGCGTGGCGTGGATCCGCCTCCACCAGTCGTTCCAAATATCGAGGGTCGCGCCGCATAGTAGTCGGCCAACGCCAGCACGTGGTCGTCGATCCCTAAGCGTGTCTGCTGAGCGCCAGCCGCCAACGGCGTCAACGGTAGGCGCAGCGTCAGCTCATCCTCGCCATCGGCGGGCCAAACCCAATCGTCGCCAATCCATTTGAATTGAGGTTGCTCGAAGACCGTAAACTCGAGGACGCCCTGCCAGGGCCAGTTGAAAGAAAGATGAGTCTTGAGGGCGGCGATGGGATCGCGTAGCAATTCGGTACGAAATCCGTCTTTGGACCATGCCAAAGCCACGGCGCGAAGCCACGCCGTGCGAAAACTCATTAGGTCGCCATCCAGAGTGGACATTGAATTACTCCTCTACGGTGTTGACGTTGAACTCCCGCAATTTTGGATTGATTGCGACAAGGCTATCGAGACGGGTTCGGTGGGTCGCGTCCTCACCGAAATGGGCCAGCAGGTCTTTGATCGCCAGTGCTTCGATTCGCGGCATCTCCTGACGTCGCGCAAGCTCTGCAGCCTGCAAGAGCGAGCTTCGCGCGTCGTCACTCGAGACACCATCCTGCCGTAGCTGGTACATCGCCCGGCGCCGATGGAGCTCCGGTTCGTAATAGTGCTCCTCGTTTTCCCGACAGAGCGCCAAGCAGCGCTCTATTCGCTCGATTGCGACGTCGAGACGCCCGCGGTCCGC